>CAYNVM010000067.1:0-7098 GCA_964400645.1 uncultured Akkermansia sp.
GCGAGCAGGTATAGACTACCTAGTTTGGGGCATGCCGTTGTGGCGAATGATGCCGGTTCCATTGCATTTGATGCAGTTTCTCATCCCTAATGCGCTAGCATGACCAGAGCCACCGCAACTGGGGCATTTCTTCAATCCATCAAAGCGTTGAGGCATACCGTTCGCATTGACGATGCCAGAGCCGTTGCACTTGATACAGGTAGATCCGTCCTTTTTTCCTACACCTGAGCAATTGGGGCAATTTCTGATGCCCCGGCTTAGATCTTGTTGTTTTTTTCCATCCCAATGGACGATTCCACGGCCATTGCAGTCAAAGCATTTGCCACCGAACCTTTTGCCCGAGCCATCGCATTTTTCGCAGGTTTTCATGCGACCATCTGGAGCACTGAAGGAAGAATGGACGGCGCCGTGAGCAGGAACTATAGAAATTGCACCCATGACAACAAGGCTCCCCATCGTTGCTAAAGTGAGGATCACACTTTTCATTGCTGTTTTCATACAATTGGTGGAATTGTTGTTTCGATTGGCACCAGATTTCTCCATATCGGCCACTGTTTCTCATACCAAATTTTCGTTTTCTCTTCAAGATTAGACCTATTGTTGGGAGGGAGAATTGACTCAACTGACTAGGGACATGGTCAGAGATTTCCGATGACTCCGGGGTTTCAGGTTGAAAAACAATTTTTGATCCCGTGGGCTTGGGCAAATTGGCGTGACTAGTCGATTGATTTTTGATAAGATAGATGGAGACCCACGTTATGAGAACGAGCGACTTTTTAGTCATTGGATCCGGCGTAGCCGGATTAAGTTTTGCCCTTCGTGCGGCGAAGTACGGGAGCGTAACGGTAATCACGAAGAGCGATGCATTGGAATCGAGTTCAGCCAAGGCGCAAGGAGGCATTGCCGCCGTCATGGATGAGAACGATTCCTTTGAGGAGCACATCGCAGACACCCTCATTGCAGGGGCAGGTTTGTGTGATGAGGCAGCTGTTCGGGTAATTGTCGAGGAAGCCCCAGAAGCCATTCATGAGTTGCTCAGCTGGGGGGTTGCTTTTGACCAGGAGGAAAATCACAGTTACGAACTTGGGCGAGAAGGTGGGCACTCACACCGTCGCATTCTTCACGCCAAGGATACGACAGGACTTGAGATCAGCACGAAGTTGCTTCAGGCCGTTAAAGAGAATCCTAACATCACCTTACTGGAACGCCACTTTGCGATTGACCTGATCACGACAGAGAAGTTGGGCATTGTGACCGAGGATAGAGTGCTCGGAGCGTATGTGCTCAACCGCGAGACAGGTGAAGTTGATATTTTCCGATCTGACCGCATCATGTTGGCAACAGGAGGTACGGGACGCGTCTACCAATACACGACGAACCCGAACTCAGCCACGGGTGATGGAATTGCCATGGCATGGCGCGCTGGCGCTATGATTTCCAATATGGAGTTTGTGCAGTTCCACCCCACTTGCTTCTATAATAAGCGCGCCGAAGGAGCCGAATCACGTTCTTTCCTGATTTCTGAAGCAGTGCGCGGTGAAGGTGGTGTTTTGATTGGAGCTGACGGCAAGGAATTCATGGATCGCTATGACAAGCGGAAATCGCTTGCACCCCGTGACATTGTGGCACGAGCCATTGACTCCGAAATGAAGAGAACGGGAAGTCCTTGCGTCTACGTCGACATCTCCCATAAGCCAGAAGGCTTTGTTGCCGAACGTTTCCCTCTGATCTACGAAACCTGTAAGAAATACGGAGTAGATCCCGCTCATGAACCCATTCCCGTTGTTCCAGCAGCACACTATCAGTGCGGTGGGGTAAAGACGGACATCAATGGACAATCGACCCTAAGAGGCCTGTTCGTTGCGGGTGAAACGGGTTGCACGGGCTTGCACGGCGCCAACCGCCTAGCTTCTAACTCGCTCCTCGAATGCGTTGTCATTGCCAAGCGCGCCTTGGACACCATGCTCAAGCAATTCCCATTGAAGGGCGAAGAACCACACGCTTTCTCGATTCCAGAATGGCATCATGGGGACACAGCTCTTCCCGATGAATTGGCAATTATTTACCACAACTGGGATGAGATTCGCACGCTCATGCAGGACTACGTTTCCATTGTCCGCACGGACAAGAGACTCAAGCGAGCAGCAGCACGACTTCGCATGCTTCACCGAGAAGTGAGGGAATTCTACTGGGGCTATCGCATCACTCCAGAAATCCTTGAACTTCGCAACCTCATTGTTGTAGCCTCCCTCATCGTAGATTGTGCCACGCGCAGAAAGGAAAGTCGTGGGTTGCATTACACAAGCGACTATCCCTTCTTGCTCGACAATTCGACACCAACATCGATCAGACGGTGGTAAAACATTGATGCGCATAGTAGTTCTAGCCCTTCTCGTTGCCGGTACCGTAAATGCCGATATTCAGACCTCAACAAGCGTTCCTGCATCAGCAAGGAAAAGTGGAGGTCCCGTCGTCTCTGTACCGACACGAGGGCTAGACTCTGTCCCGCATAGTAAATCCAGCGCTACATCAACACACGTGACGCCCTCTACACTGAGGGCACCCGTGGAGGTTAAACGGAAGCCTCCCATCGTCGTTTCTAAATCACAACCGACGACACCAGGCTATTACCCGTGGCGGATGAATATCACCGCCACAGTTTTCTGGGTAGGTGAATCAGCCACGCGCAACAACCCAGTGCCGAATGACAAGAGTTCTTGGGATCACTCGTGGCAAGAAAGCTTTGGGGGGTATGACGATCCCGACCCGACACGGCGGCTCAAGCATAGACCGCTTTCATTTGTACCCAAGCAGAACCCCTTTTACGTTGCCCTGCCCTATAACGATGTGACCCGAGGGAGTCACAAGCCTGAGGCCTCTCGGGTGATTCCATGGTTCAGGCGGGACTACGAACGCCCAGGCAAGAGCGTGTGCAAGGGGAAATGGGTGCAGATTGTCTACAACAACAGGTATTGCTTTGCCCAATGGGAGGACTGCGGCCCATTCACCACGGAAGACTGGCAGTATGTTTTTGGAGATTCCCCACCCCAGAACAAACGCAATTCAGGGGCAGGTATTGATATCTCCCCAGCCGTGCGCGATTACCTTGGCATCAAGGGTGGGCTTGCTCAAGTTCACTGGCGCTTTGTCGATTTCCACCGAGTGAAGATTGGGCCATGGTCAAAATATGGCGACAATAACCCCTTTTTGCATCCGGAGTTAGTTCCTGGCGTACAAAGCAAAAAGGTTCACGTTGATCAGTTGAAGAAACAGCGTGATGAAATGCTCAAGAAACTCCAACAGGATCCACAACGGCTCCGTCGAGAGCTTCAGGGCTAGGAAAGGCTAGCACCCCGTGAGGGCGTAGCATTCGGCATAAGCATCTTCCCAACTCCAGGAGGAGAGAGCCCCGTACAGAGGATTATTCCAGAGTCGGGCGCGCATGGCGGCAGGTCCCGACAAGCCAAGTAAGTAACGAGTCAATTGCTCGGCTCGGCGTAGCGATGGATGGTGAGCTGCGACGAGTTTTGCCAGATTGGCTCTCATGTCTTCAGATAACGAAGAGGGCGGAAGTTCAGGAATTGAGCCGATCGGCTGATGTAAGCAGGACGAGCAATGTCCACATGGATCGGCAGGGAATCCGAAATAATCTTCAATGGCTTTATTGAGGCAGGGAGCTTCTGTCAGGAACTGCTTCACGAGATCCAACCGTTGGAGTTCCCTGTCTTGGCGTTCATGCATCATGAGCGAGAAATGCTCTACCCAAGCTTCCCAGTCCGATGCACGTTGGGTGCGGAACTCTGTTGCTTGTTGCCGGAATTGAAGAGACCATTCGCCACTACATTCCAGATCACGAAGCCAATCCAAGGTTTCGGCCCAACTCATCCCCAGGGCAATGGCGAGATCGACCACTTCGCCTTCGCGCCGTTGGTCAAGGATCTGGAATTGAGCGACCTCATCATCCTCACGGCCTGCGATGATGGTACTCATTGGGAACAATGGTTTCACCTTGTAGAACTTATACCCCACTGCGACCTGCTCGAGAACTTGGGCTCGTTTCAATTCGAAGACCACGCGGTCATAAATTGTCTCCGGGATGTCGCATTCCGTTGTAATTCCGTATGTGGAAATGACATTATTGCCCGTCACGAACAAACGGCGCAGGAGGGCTTTCCATTCCACCTCTGTGGGGGTTCCACTGACGATGCGGTTACGGCTCACCACAAAGTCGCCTTGGTTGAACAGGACTAAACTTTTGGCGGGCAGGCCGTCTCGTCCAGCGCGTCCTGATTCCTGGACGTAGGATTCAGGGTTAGTTGGCGGATGGTAATGCACGACAGAGCGCACATCCTGCTTATCGATCCCCATACCAAACGCAATTGTTGCGACAAGCACATCCGCTTCCCCGGCAAAGAAGCTATCTTGGATGTGTGCTCTCGTTTCAGCAGGAAGTCCTGCATGATATGACTTGGCAGCGTAGCCCAAATCCTGCAACTGCGCAGCCAACGCTTCCGTATCCTTACGGGTTCGGGTGTACACAATAGCCGGGCGACTGCCTTCTTCCTGCAGAAAGTCATTTAATTGTGCCAACTTATCATTATCAGAGACATATGATACAGAACGATGAATATTCGGGCGTGCTGGCGATAAGCAAACCATGTGGTCGATTCCCATACCAAAGAGTTGGCACAGGTCTTCTCTGACCCGTTGGGTAGCCGTTGCAGTCAAGGCTAGAACCGCATGGAAGGGGCGACTCTTGGCATAGTCAGGGAGCCCTAAGTAGTCGGGGCGGAAACTGTGCCCCCATTCCGACAGACAGTGGGCTTCATCAACCACAAAAAGTCCCAGTTGGGTCTGATCGAGCGCACTGTTGAGTTCTGGGCTCAGCAGAGATTCCGGCGCAACAAAGAGGACGGTGAGTTTTTGATTGGCTATCGCTTGGATCAATGAGTCGCGTTCCTCAGAGGAAAGGGTCGAGTCAAAGCGAGCTGCGGAAACACCGTGACGGAGCAAGAACTCGACTTGGTCACGCATCAGAGCAATGAGTGGAGAAACCACTAGAGTCAGCTTACCAAGCAATAAGGCAGGGATTTGGTAACACAGACTTTTCCCTGCTCCCGTGGGCAAGACACCGAGAGCCGAGTTCCCAGCCAGGACAAACTCAATCAGTTCGCGCTGTTTTGCTCTGAACTCCGTCTTACCCAAAACTAACAGGGCTTCTTCCAATGATTGAGGTTGAGTCATTGCTCTTACCTTCGAGTGAGGGTTCTATTGCTGTTTTTATCCTACTGTTGATTCCGCAAGCGATAAAGACATAAAATCCCACGTTTGCCGACGTCTGAGGAATCCAGTGGGATGAGAGAGTCTACTTGGAGCTTTTGAGATCATCTCTTGACGAGAGGACGTGTAAATTTTAAGAAAGTTTAGTATGAAACTCCATCTTCTGGTTTCTGGTCTTCTGGCCATGGTTGGTCTGGTACCTGTTCAGGCGGAGTCTGCAGCACCAAGCGGAACTCCTGAGCAGCCGGCACCAGCCCCAACACAACGGCCGAACATTGTATTCATTGTCTCTGATGACCATGCGGCAAGTGCCCTTGGTTCAGGAGAGAATGACTCCCCCATTCCCCTGCCCAACTTCCACAAGTTGGCCGATCAAGGGATGGTGTTTGACCGTAGCTACTGCACAAACTCCCTTTGTGGGCCATCGCGCGCCTGTATCATCACAGGGCGTCATTCCCACATGAATGGCTTCCTCTTCAATGAGGACTCTCAGAAGCCATTTGATGGTAGTCAGCCAACCTTCCCTCAAATGCTTCAGAAGGCAGGCTATCAAACGGCACTTTTCGGTAAGTGGCATTTGAAGTCTAATCCAACGGGCTTTGACACATGGCAGATCTTCCCTGAACAAGGTAACTACTATAATCCTGTTTTCATCGTTCCTGACCAAAACGGTCAGTCAACCCACGAAGAAACCGTTGATGGCTATGCCACCAACATTGTCACGGATAAGAGTATCGACTGGTTGGAACACCGCGATAAGAGCAAGCCGTTCTTGCTCTACGTTGGTCACAAGGCTCCACACCGTCCATGGACTCCACCTATCAATTACCTTGGCAAAGTTGATGTCAGCAAGCTGACGCCTCCTGCCAACCTCATGGATGACTACGCTAATCGTCCAGAAATCCTTAAGAAGAACGAGCAGACTATTGCCAAGCACATGGCTCTCTACTCTGACCTTAAGGTGATCGAAGATCTCGTTCCTACTGAGCTTCGTAAACAGCTCCTCAACCCAGGTTATGAATGGCAATTGAAGGAACTTGATCGCATGAAGCCTGCCGAACGCGAAGCTTGGCTCAAGTACTATTCCAAGCGCACGAAGGATCTGGTTGACGGTTGGAACTCGGGCAAACTCAAGGATCCTAAGGCATTGACCGAATGGAAGTGGCGCGCCTACATGGAAGACTACTTGAGTTGCATCAAGAGTGTTGACGAAAACGTGGGCCGCCTCGTTGAGTACTTGGACAAGAATGGTCTGAGCAAGAACACACTTGTCGTTTATGTTGGTGACCAAAGCTTCTTCACAGGTGAACACGGTCTCTATGACAAGCGATGGATTTTTGAAGAAACTCTCCGCATGCCACTCATCATGAGATGGCCAGGAACCATTGCCGCAGGTGTACGTAGCAAGGCTGTTGTGCAGAACATTGACTATGCACCGACCTTCATGGAAATCACAGGCAATGATACCAAGGAAAACATGGATACCTTCCAAGGGGTGAGCTTAACGCCTCTCTTCAAGGATGGCGAAATCCCCATGGGTTGGCGTTCCTCTATCTACTATTGCTTCTACGAAAACCCAGGCGAACACAATTGCCCACGTCACGACGGTATCCGTACCGACCGTTACACATTTGCGCGCATCTGGACGAGTGGTGAATGGATGCTTTTCGACAATGAAAAGGATCCTAACCAAATGAAGAATGTCTACGGTGACCCTGAATACAAGGACGTCGTGGCTGAACTCACTGAGCTCTACAACAAGGCTCGCGAACAATACAAAGTTCCAGCTGATTGCCCCGGCGAAGCAGGAACTCCTAT
>CAYNVM010000068.1:0-4392 GCA_964400645.1 uncultured Akkermansia sp.
TTTTTTGCGCGTGGCAAATGCCACGGAAAATTTAGTTTGCCACTTTAGAGAGGCTTAGGAACGGCGATGCGTCCACTGCGAGTTAGCAGCTGGATATCGTATTCCTTCATCAGGGTAAGGAAGCGGTCGATCTTGAAGTCGTCGCCAGTGACCTCGATGGTGAGGGTGTCAGGAGTGACGTCAACGATCTGAGCTTGGAAGAGGCGGCAGAGTTCGACGACTTCGTGTCGGGATTCTGCGGTAACGCCGATGCGGAGGAGGACGATTTCGCGATAGACGTTGTCAGTAGAACGGAAGTCGATGACTTCGACGGTATTGACCAGCTTTTCGAGGTGCTTGATGATTTGGTTCAGGACATCTTCTTTTTCGCGGACGACAATGGTCATGCGAGAGAATCTGGGGTCCTGACTGGGGGCCACGTTCAGGGAATGAATATTGTAGCCACGGCCACTGAACAAACCAGCGATGCGAGCGAGAACGCCGAATTTGTTTTCAACAAGTACGGAAATAGTATGGCGGGTCATAATACGGTGCTTTAATCAAGCGAACAGCACTTTGCACTATTGCCTCTTAAAGGTCAAGATTAGCTCGTGAAGCTCCCTGCTTTGTTTTGCCGAGAGAGGTAATTACAGGGGGAAACGAAGACTCAATCCATCGTAAGCAGGGCTAATATGGAGAGGGAGTTTTTGTGCCAATTCATCAAAGTCAAAGGAGTGTGACATATGAGTGAGTAGTCCTTGGCGTGGTTGCGTTTGCTCAAAAACCTTGAGAGTGTGCTCAAGATTCATGTGCGTCGGATGGTCGTCATAGCGCAGACAATCCAACACAAGGAGGTCAAGTCCTTGGAAGAGGGGGATAGAAGAATCTGGCACTGCGACAGCATCGCAGGCATAGCCGATGCGAACGTTACCCTTGCGGAAAACATACCCGTTCGTTTCAACGCCAGCATGAAGTACAGGGACAGGAGTCACTTCAATGCTACCGATGAGTCGAGGGCGGTTAATGCAAATGCCACGAGGACGAACATATCCCTGATAGGTATTGGCAGGATCAAAGGCCCAAGGATACATGCGCTCAAGGACACTGAGGGTCTCTGGAGAGCCGTAGATGGGGAGACGGTCCGTGCGCTTCCAACAAAAGGCTCGGAGGTCGTCAAAGCCCGCAACGTGATCGAGATGGCAGTGCGTATAGACGACGGCATCGACAGAGCTGATGCCTTCGCGGAGGGCCTGTTGCCGAAGATCGGGTGAAGAGTCGACAAGGAGTCGAGTGGAACCGTCATCAATGATAACAGAAGAGCGGAGGCGTTTATTTTTGGGAGAGGAGGATTGGCAGACCTCACATTGGCAACCGATGAGAGGAACACCTGTGGAGGTTCCCGTTCCCAGAAATAGGATTTTCAGTTCAGAGGTCATTGCGTTTGCAGGGGAATGTGGCATAATTTTGCGACAATTAAAAGGATGGAATGCTGACTTTTCTCAAGATACAGAACCTTGCTCTCGTCGATCAGTTGCTTTGGGAACCTTCTCGCGGTTTCCTTTGTATTACTGGTGAAACTGGTGCTGGGAAGTCAGTACTCATCAGTGCCATCAGACTTGTTTTAGGCGAGCGTGCTGACAAATCTCTCATCCGTTCGGGCGAGCAGACTTGTTCTGTAGAGGCTCTGTTTACGGTTCCTGAACAGTCGCCTGTGCATGCCATTCTTGATGCCCACGGCTTGCCTGCCTGTGACGACGGCGTGTTGATGATTCGGCGAGTCATATCGTCGACATCAGGAAGACAGTTTATCAACGATAGTCCCTGCACAACCTCATTACTGAAAGAGATAGGCGACCATCTGGTGGACATGCATGGGCCGAATGACAATCGATCTCTTGCCTCGAAGGACAGGCAATTAGCATTGCTAGATGCCTACGGCGAACATGGCGCTTTGTTGGAGTCATACCAAACTTGCTGGAAACAGTGGCAAGCCACGAAGCGCGAATTAGCGGACTTAATGCGTGCTGAGGAAGCAACAGACCTAGAAATTGATCTATTGCGCCATCAGGTGGAGGAAATTGAAGAAGCAGGGTTCACCCCAGAGGAGGTCTCTACGTTAGAAGAGCGGTGGCAACGAGCTCGCAATGCGACACGTCTCCAAGAGGCATCGTCGCGCATGGATCACTTGCTCAATGGCGATGAACAATCGCTCATGTCCCAGTTACACGAGTTTGTGCGAGCAGGTCATGACCTGATGCGCCTGGATCCTAGCTCGGAAAGCTGGTTGGCATCACTCAACCTTATCGACGTTGAATTCCGAGAACTAGATACCAACCTCCAAGATTACTTATCAGACTTGGGTTGTGATCCTGAAGAATTTCAAGCACTGGAGCAGCGCGTGGAGCTGTTGGAGACCCTGAAGAGAAAGTATGGGCCTAGCTTTGATGACATTTCCTTCCACCTGAACAAATCTCTAGCCCGGCTTGATCGCATTGATCACCGCTCTGAACATTTAGAGACGTTGCGAGCAAATGAAGAGCAGCTGCACAAACAAGTCGATCAGGAGGCTCTCAAGTTGCGCTTGGCTCGCAAGAAAGTAGCTCCTAACTTGGCAATGGATATTGTGCGCCATTGTCGAGAACTGGGATTCCGACAGGCAGTCATCAATATTGAACTAACCGAACGCCCTGATGCCAGTTCAACGGGAGCAGATGAGGTTGATTTCCTCTTTGGTCCGAACCCAGGAGAACCAGCCAAGCCTCTACGTCTCATTGCCTCGAGCGGTGAGTTGGCGCGTCTCATGTTAGCAGTGAAGAGTGCCTTGGCTTTGAAGGATGAAACGCCTTTGCTCGTCTTCGACGAAATTGACTCCAATGTTGGGGGAGAAATTGCCCGTGCCGTGGGGCGCAAGATGCGCGAACTTGGACAACGCCACCAAGTCATTTCTATCACCCACTTCCCTCAAGTGGCTTCACTTGCAGACCACCACTTCCTCGTTGAAAAAGGTACAGTCAGCAATCGAACCATCTCTCGACTGCGCGAAGTTGTAGGCGACCAACGCATCGCTGAATTAGTGCGCATGTTGGGTGGAGGACAGGAAGAAGCCCGCGCCCATGCTGAGACACTCCTCAAAATATAGGGGTTATTCCGTCATGTAACAATATGTAGTATACTTTTCAAAAAAGTATGCCAAATATTCTATTTTCCTCAGAAAATTTGCTTGCTTATATACGAATAATTAGGGCAAGATGTTGGAGTAATTATAAAGCCCATGAAATTCAGTATTGCCAAAGATGTATTCCTCGACGGACTGAACCAAGTTGTCAATGCGGTGTCGAACCAGAACACCTTACCGATTCTGTCCAATGTGCAGATTCAAACTGAAGGTGGGCAGATTCGTTTTACCGCTACAGACTTGGACGTTCTCATTACGAGCGTTGTACCTGCTAATGTGATCACCGAAGGTGGCATCACTATTCCTGCTAAGAAGCTCCTTAACATTATCCGCGAACTTCCTGCTTCTGAAGTGGAAGTCGAAGTGAATCCTCGCAACGAAGCTGTTGTGTCTTGCAACCGCTCTCAATTCCGCCTTAAGGGACTTCCTAGCGAAGAATTCCCTCAGTTGCCAACCTTCAACAATGCGGTGGAATATACCGTTGATCAGAACGTTTTGCGCGAAGGCATCCGTCGTACGGAATATGCCATTTCTTCTGACACCACCCGTTACGTCCTCAACGGCATCTTGTTTGCTTTTAAGGATGGCAAGTTGACCTTGGTAGCTACAGACGGACGTCGCTTGGCCTTGGTTGAAAACCAAATTTCCTATCCTGAAGGTCAGGAACGCGAAGCTATCCTTCCGACGAAAGCTGTTGGTGAACTCCGTCGCTTGCTCGGTGAAGTAGGCGAAGTGACCATCAAGCTGACTCAGAACCAAGCTGCTTTTGAAGTCAATGATACGTTGATCATCAGCAAACTCATCGACGGCACCTATCCTAACTACCGTCAGGTCATTCCTTCTGAATACAAGCAACGCTTGGAACTCAAGTGCAGTGAGATGTTGGAAACCATCCGCCGTGTTTCTTCCCTCGTGGACAAGAATAACAACGTAAAGCTCACCTTCTCCACGGATCAGTTGGAAGTCGCTTCCCTCTCCGACGACGGTGAAGCTCACGAAACGCTTTCCATCGATTACAAGGGACCACAGTTGCCTATTTCCTTCAACGCCTCCTTCCTCATGGCTCCTCTCAAGGCTGTGGCAACGGATTCCATTTCATTCTGCCTAACGGACTCCATGAGTCCTGGCGTGCTTCGTCTGGGATCTGAGTTCCTTTATGTGCTCATGCCCATGCGCTCTAATTGAGCTCATTGATTCGGTTTCATAGTTGAGAGGAAACCCTCCGTGGATTTAACTCC
>CAYNVM010000068.1:4492-6939 GCA_964400645.1 uncultured Akkermansia sp.
CCTAAAGCTGTTGCGTAGGCATCTGCCAAGGTGGCTGTGGGGGCTTGGACAGTGATAGGGTGACTATTGATAAGAGCTTGACCTGAGCGAGGATCAATGACGTGAGAATAGACTTTGTCTCCTTGCTGAAGGTGTTGGTTGGTGGGGCCAGAAGTGGAAACTGCTTGGTTAACCAAGGGTATGCTTCCCGTAGGATGATGGGGAGTTGGAGCAATGGCTACCACCCATGCTGCTCTTCCTTCTGGAGGATCCCCTGCAAGGACGTCGCTCGTACTGCTTAGACAAAAGCGTGTAAAACCTTCACGGCGCAAAATGGCCCCCATAGCATCTAAGGCTATCCCCTTCCCTATTCCGCCGAGATCAATAAGCAGATGAGCATCTCGCTTCAAAAGACGCCCATTCTCGACGACAATCTTATCCACCCCACAGTGAGTAAGAGCCTCTGAAAGAGCATCAGCCGTTGGAAGAATTCCTGAGCGCCGGGAACGACTCCATAGGCGGAAAATGGTTCCTGCTGTGGGATCGAAAGCACCTTGGGTCGCCGTGGAACAATCAAGAGCTTTCCTCAGGGCAGACTCTAGCTCAGGACTGATACAAATCCACTGATCCGCAGGAGAATGATTGATCGCATAAAGCTCGCTTTGAGCATCACGCGCCGAAAGAATAAGCTCTAGTCTTTTGGCTTCCTGGATAGCCTTGTCAGCTGCTTCCAATGCCTTTTCCGATTCCGCACTCTGGATGCGCAAGGTCCACGTCGTTCCCATGAGAACAGCCGAACGCTCTACCATGTGATTCAGAGGAAGAAGGTTCTCTGGGGCACTGGACTGAGCAGTCACAATACGAACTCCGTTAGGAAGGGAGCAAGGACTATCAGCACTAGCAAAGCCGACAACGGCCACGAGCAACACAAAGAATAATTCCTTACCCCCCAGTAGGGGATGTCGGCGAAAGGAAGTATTGTTGCGTCGAGGAAACATGGTTGGACTGAATATGGGGACAGATAGGCACAAAAAAGTCCTGTCTACCACATAATGTTAGCAGACAGGACTTCAATTGCGAAAGAGCTTATTATCTCAAAGAACTAACACGGCGGCACACTTCTTCAACGTTTTCACGGCTGTTGAATGCGGAAACGCGGAAGTAGCCTTCGCCCTTAGAGCCGAAACCTGCTCCTGGGGTGATGACGACATGGAGTTCTTGAAGCATCTTGTCGAACATCTGCCAACTGTCGATCCCCTTCGGGCATTCGACCCAGACGTAGGGAGCATTGGTGCCACCCCAAACACGTAAACCTACCCCACGGAAAGCTTCAATGAGCAATTTAGCGTTGCCGAGATAGTGATCAATGAGGGCCTTGGTCTGAGCCTTTCCTTCTGGAGTGAAGAGAGCCGTAGCACCACGTTGAACGATGTAGCTAGCACCGTTGAACTTTGTGCAGTGACGACGGCGCCAGAGTTGCTGAACAGAGACATCGTTGCCTTCAGAATCTTTACCCATGAGACCCGTTGGGATCACAATGTAGCCACAGCGAACGCCCGTGAATCCCCCTTGCTTGGAGAATGATCGGAATTCGATAGCACAATCGCGAGCTCCTGGAATTTCAAAGATGGAATGAGGAATGGCAGGGTCTCTCACGAAAGCTTCGTAAGCAGCATCATAGAGCAAGATGGCGTTGTGCTTGAGAGCATATTCCACCCATTGAGTAAGCTGTTCTCTGGTAGCTACAGCACCTGTGGGGTTGTTCGGGAAGCAGAGGTAAATGAGATCGACATCTTCTTCAGGAAGAGCAGGCACGAAGTCATGTTCAGCATCACATGGCAAGTAAACGAGACCTTCATAAGAGCCATCAGGACGAGCTTTACCTGTATTGCCTGCCATCACGTTGGTATCAACGTAAACAGGGTACACAGGGTCAGGTACAGCAATGCGGTTGCCATGACCGAAGATGTCCAGGATGTTACCCGTATCGCACTTGGCACCATCAGAGACGAAAACTTCATCCTTATCAATGACCACACCCAAGGGCTTGTATGCTTCGTCGACAATAGCTTGACGAAGCCATTCATAGCCTTGTTCAGGGCCGTAGCCGTGGAAAGTTTCGCGAGCTGCAAGGTCATCAACAGCGCGATGCATTGCTTCAATCGCTGCCATGGGGAGGGGTTCCGTGACGTCGCCAATGCCGCAACGAATCACATCTTTTGCTTCGTCGGGATGAGCTTCTGTATATGCCTTCACGCGACGTGCAATCTCAGGAAACAAATACCCACTCTGTAATCTCAAAAAATAGTCATTGATGAGTGCCATACGAACGTCGGTGATCTCACAAAATGGCTGATTCTTCAAGCTTACCGTATGAAAAAATCCTTGCTCTGTGCTTGATCATCAATGCTAAATTCCAAATTTGTCACATTGTAGAGCAATCTGACCCGATTCGTGACAAATTTGGT
>CAYNVM010000069.1:0-6614 GCA_964400645.1 uncultured Akkermansia sp.
ACGAAGCGCAAGCATTGTCCCGCGAATGCGAATCAAAATAGGGCCACCAAAGGGAGCTTTTTCTTGGACTAAAACTTCAGCACCAGGGGTAATCCCCATATCGGCCAACTTATAGTGAATGCTTTGTCGGAGCTCGACTTGAATAATGCGCACTCTCTGCCCTGCCTCTACAAGATCCAACCCCTCCACAGAAGTCACAGGCGACTTTCCATGAGAAAGAACAAACATGTGTCTGATCTTCCTCCAAAGAAGTCGACGACGAATCCGATGCTTATGCGATTTCTTCGCTTCTTGATCGTGTTCGGTTCGCTTACTCATAGGTGCGAGCCGATGTTAGCGCGAACTAATTCACAATCAAGAGTTCTCTCGCAAGTTATGGAAAATATTTTTCGCAAGATCAGGAAACGCTTTACTCTTCAGCAGCAGAATTCGTTTATTTCTTATTCTTCTTGCCTTCAGAAGGGGTGTCCTTATCGGCTAGTGGGAAACACTTTTTGATGAGTTCAGGATTTTGAGCCAAGAAGGCAGTTAATTGCTCAACGCGTTCGATTTCCTCAGGTTTAAGGATGTGCTCAACGAGGCAAGCAGTCTCATCAGCTCGTTTTTTGTCGAACTGAAGGATGTCACCGAAGAAAGATCTCAGCGTCGTATGAGTTAAGATAATCTTATCGGCAAGGCGAGCTCCCTTACGCGTCAGGCGGACAGGCGCATATTGGACATACTCGACAAGCCCCAGTTCAGCCAGCTGGCGGACTGCTGACGTCACTGATGGCATCTTAACTTTCATGGCCGCTGCGATGTCGCGAACCTGGGCTTCACCCCCATTTTCGCGAGCAAGAAGGCCTATCGCCTCCAAGTAGTCTTCATTGCTTTTGGTCAGGTCCATAATTTTGAGGAACAATTTAGCTGAGTTATTGAGCCTATCTCAAGAATTTTCACACTTGTACATTTGTTTTGCGTCCAAATTCTACGAGTCTTGAGTCATCGAAGATTCATCATCCCAATCAATCTGGGGAGTAGCACGGCTAGCCGCCTCCGTTTCCAATAAATTGATAGGCTTGAAAGAGAACATCTTAGCTAGGAAAAGTTCCGGGAATTTGGCTAATCGCGTATTATAGTTGTTAGCAATCTCGTTGAAGTAAGAGCGAGCTAGGGCAATGCGATCTTCCGTGTCAACGAGTTGGGAACTCAACTCCGTAAAGACTTTTTCCGCCTTGAGATTCGGATAAGCCTCCGCAAGCATTCTAAAGTCAGCACCCTGAGAAACCGAACTGCGGATACGAGCTACCTCCTCCTGAGTTAAATGTTCGTGCTTCATGTAGGCGCTGACAACTTGGCAAAGCGAAGGGATCAACGAAAACCGCCTTTGCAGTTGAACTTCAATGAGCGACCACCCTTGTTTCACGCGGTTGCGGACATCGATGAGGCTATTGTAGGAGCTCCAACACCACATGATCAGCCAAATAAGAAGATAGACAAAGATAAAACACCCCCACATGGGGAAGGATTCAGATAGCTTCATCCGCATAGATTCCCCACCAAGCTGCTCATCAAGGATGATATAACGCAAAAGATAAAAGCTTCCTCCACCCACCAGCAGACCACATATAGCCTTCAGGTAATAGTTAATCTTCAGGCTTCTTTGTAGATCCTCCTCTGCTCTGACAGAGATGAAAAACTCACTTGAACCATCAGCGGCAATTTCTGGAGCCACCACGTCAGAGCGTTCCCTCGAAGGTCCAATCAAGTAAATCTTGCGACCAGGTCTAATCGATTCCTCGACGAATCGGCGTTTGAACGTGGAGAAAGGAATGGCAGCACTGGGGCCCTTGCCATAATACAAGGGATGGTCGACAGAACAGGTCAAGCTCACCACCGTCTCAGGGTCAATCTGAGCACCACTTGGATTGACAGGCAATGCACCTGTCTCATCTCTCAAGAAAAAGGGGATCATACTTCCCCCAACACCAACAGTGGTCCACCCCTCTGTAATTCGTGGGCGCTGTTTTACCTGGCCATTTTCAACGTATGTCACCACCTCGACTCTTCGCCAATGCTCCTGAATCGAGTACTGAAACCACACGCTCGGTTCATCGGACAAATACGCCGTCAGCGGTTGAGGGGATTCAACCACCCCCTTTAGTTCGACAAGCCCGATGAAAACGCCTTTGACTTTTGACGTAGGAAGCGCCTCCATCAGGCGAGTCCTACGCTTGTCATTAAAGGCCTTTTTAAGCAATGCCCATGGCAGGATCAGAAGGCACAAGGATAGAGCAACGATCATGACGAACATAAAAAGATCGTCATTTCGCCACATGCGCTCCAAGAGCTCGATCAGAATAACCAGTTCCTGCCCCATGAGTCACGCCTAGCTAGTACCTTGGCTAGCTCAATCAAAATCAACCTTGGGAGCTCTGCGGATTTCTTGAGATTCCACTTCAAAGAGCTCGGCTTCCTTAAAGTTGAAGATGCCCGCAATGATCGACGAAGGAAAGACTTCGCGCTTCGTGTTGTACTTCAAAACAGCGTCGTTATAGGCCTGACGAGCATACGAAACACTGTTTTCAGTCTCACCCAATTGTTTCATCATCGAACTCATCTGGGTGTCAGCTTTCAATTCAGGGTAGGATTCCGACAAAGCAAACAGACGACCTAAGACACTTCCCAAGGAACCTTCAGCCCCCACGAGGGATTTCATTGCCGACGGGTCAGTAGGATCAGAAGCAACGCGAGCCGAAGCGTCGCAAGCCGCATTTCTGGCCTTAATCACCGCTTCCAAAGTTTCGCGTTCGTGCTTCATGTATCTCTTGGCCACATTAACCAAATTGGGAATGAGGTCATAACGACGTTGCAGTTGCACATCAATTTGAGCAAAAGCCGACTTCGTTTCATTCCGCAATGTGACCAAGGCGTTGTACATGCCAACGCCAGCCCCAAAGAAAATAAGGGCAATGACAAAAATGACGCCAAGAATAAGGATGGTTGCCATGATAGGAAATAATCGTTGTCAGAATGTTATCTATTAAGCGTCGCCAATGAAAGATTTAGTCTTCCTATTTTATCTTTTCACTCTTTAACCAAGGTTCAATCGATTCCGTTAAGATTTCAAGAACCCCTTGAGAGCGTTTCTTTGAGCTGATATGGCCTCGCCTTTGCAGGACGACCTGCTGAACGCCCGGCGTCGCATTGGCTGGACAACAACAAAGAGCCTCGGGCAAATGGATCATGGCATCCAAATCATTGTGGCCATCGCCAAACAAAACGACTCGATTCTGCGGAATGCCACTCAAATGCACCACCTGCTCCAAAGCCGTTCCCTTGTTGTAATCGGCGTGGCAAAATCTCAAATAAGGACCTGCTCGTTGAAAAGAGATCTCCGTATACGGAGCGATCTCAGGCTTAAGAACATCCTCAATCCTGTCCAAATCTTGAGGATTCACCACTTCGATCGAATAGGGATCATCCTCCTGCATCCACCATTCTATGTCGGGATGCAGAATGCGCACCTGCTCGAAAATAGCGTCAAAGAGTGGCGAGTGGTTTTGGAACAGCTCCTGATGTAGCTGATCACAGCGGTCATTCCAAAAAGCAAGGGGTTCTAGCACGCCATCAGCATTAGACAAGTGAATGTCCCTCTCGCGCGTCACGGTAAAATCTGGGGCAAAGGGAGCCTGAGCCGAGCCAGTGAGATCCTCAAAGAGATAATCCAATGCCCTCCCCGTATTGATTCCCCACAGAATGCCATATTCTCGCTTCCACTTTTCCATGAGCTCAAAAAACAAGCTCGGAATCGTCGGAGTGGTCGAGGCATCAAACAAGGTCTCGTCAAAATCAAAGGAGAGCAAGAAATTGGGAGACGTGATTCTGGGGAGACTCTTAATCATTGCAAATCAGAAGCAGATCCTTACCGCAACAAGTCCCCTTTAGCAAAGCCATTATCAACAGAATCATCAATCTTCCAACGGTTCCGCATAGGGGATGGCTTCCGGAACATCATCGACAGGCTCTGCCACAGGAATGCTTACAGCTTCGGCTGAAGGAACTGGCTGAGCTGGCAACGGCTTCACACTGGGTCGATTCGTTGTTTGAGACGTATTAGGCACCTTGGCACCAGGCGTTGCCACGGCATTTTTGCGAGCCAATTGCGTCGCAATAGGCGTGACCATATCCACCTTGTAAGAGGCTGGCAACGAGCCTTCGGGCAAAGCTTCTCCCTTAGCTCTCATGTGGATTTCCACACGGCGGTTCGGAGCCTGTTTATCTTTGTCACCATCAGCCACAATGCGGCGATCATCACCACAAGCCCTAATGTAGACATGGCTCACATCCACATTATTGGTTTTCAACCATTCACGCACAGCATTAGCACGCAACAGAGAAAGGAGATGGTTGTAATCTTTGCCACCAAAGCTATCCGTATGTCCTTCAATGATGAACGACGTCGTCTTATGCTTCGTGATCAAGGCCGCCAACTGAATGAGCCCAATGCCGGCCGACTGCTTCAAAATGGCCTTATCGTACTCAAATAAGAGGTCAGCACCGATCACGCCGTGGCCACTCTTCTTGCCGAGAGCACCAGGGGCCTTGCCCAATAAATCGGACAGATTCTGTTGCCCTGGTTCATCGACGGAGGAAGCGGAGCCCAATCCCTGTTCGTCCTTACCAGGAAGAGCGGGGACAGGAATGACCACTTCAGGATTGCCCACACTGGGCATCAAGTCAGCCGCTTGATCAGCAGAACTTACCCCCATTGTTTGGAGACTACTCGTCAGATCAGGCATCGTCACCTGCTCTTCCTGAGTTGTTCCCAGATCAGTTTCACCAGGCTGAATCACCACATTCTCCAGATCGGGGACCGTCAATTCCTCCATGTCCATCTCGACAGGTTCCTGCTCGTCGGGTTCAAGTTCAGGCGTGTCAGGAGCCAATTCCTCCTCTTGAGTTTCCTCATTCGGCAAAACAATAGGACGCAACACCTCTTCAGCCCCCGTCTCATTCTCCGCTGCTGTGTTGCCAAAATCCATCTTCACTCCAAGCACGGAAAGCAAAAGGTAACCCAGAAGGTGCACCACAAGCGCCCCTGCCAAAGCGCCCAACATGAGCGGGATAAAGTGATTCATCCCACGCAACTTAAACTGCGTCCGTCGCCGTCTATTTTCTCCAGTGATGCCGTTCATGATCAGCGTTGGTTAATGGGAAGCTTGTGAGTCACTCGGCAAAACCTGAGGCCGAGGACGTTGGGTATTGTCCTGAATCCACTCAGCGATGGAAGCCATCAAATCGTCCTCCCCATCATATACATGAATCAAAAAGTGCTTTTCGAAAATTTCTCCCTTGCGACCTTCAATCATTTGAACGTGTTCGCGTTCTTTAATGCCATAAGGTTCCCCTTCTTGGCGCATTTGATACACCACCTTCTGCTCACTCGGCACCGTCGAATATATCGTCAGATTGTCCTTAAGATCCGAGAAAAACGACTCATTGGTGCAAACGACCATGGCCGGAATGCTCAAGCTACGAGCCGCATCCACAGGGACGATGTCGTAACTGCTGTAGCCACCACGCAAGCAAATGCCAAATTCAGTCAGCCAAAAGGCTGGATAGCACAACGGCTTGCCCAAATCCTCTTCGCGAGCACGCATCACCACGGACTTCAGAATGCAGAAGTTATCCAACGTAACAATGGAGCGGATGCGAGCATCCTTCACGGCCGCCTGCAACAGGAGAGATGCGCCAAAGCCCTGCCCAATCGCCGAGATAGCACCCTTGTGTTTCACGCGCTTCTCGACCTCATTTAAGATCAAAGGCACATCCGCTGACTCGCGATAACCCCAACTGCAGTACTGCCGAGCACTTCCCTGACCTCTCGGATCCCACAACACGCAGGTATAGCCGATGCTCGTCAAACTTTCGGCAAACTTAATGGAGTGGCTCATCCCGTGATCCCACGTCGTGCAAATCAGAACGATCCCTGGTTGCGCCTCCAAATCCATCATGTGGTTGCGGTTCTTCAACAGGTCGCGCACGCGACTCTGCCGAGGAGACAACTCATCACTGCTTTTCCGGGTCACAATGCAAACATCCAAGGGGACGCCATCAGCACCTTGAACCACAAATTGGTCCGTTTGGACACCTGCAACCGTCT
The DNA here is from genome assembly GCA_964400645.1 of uncultured Akkermansia sp. GTDB lineage: Bacteria > Verrucomicrobiota > Verrucomicrobiia > Verrucomicrobiales > Akkermansiaceae > Akkermansia. The sequence goes on from CAYNVM010000069.1 coordinate 6,146, forward strand.
GGATATCATCTTGTGGTGCAGAATAAGGATCCAAGACAGGCGTTGAATCGTACCATGCGTACCAACACATAAAGCATCCTAGCAAAACCACAATCAGAATGGTCAGCTTCACGATAAACGATAGGATCTTGTGAACAAAATGCACGCAGTCAGATAGTTTTTTTCATTAAAAATGGAGGGCTTTCCCACTCCTCACCGCAGTTTATATACTTTAAAGATACTGAAACCAACACGAATTTCTTTCAATCCGGCTTGAATATGTCGCCTTTTCTCTTCATCTTGATGGCATGAGAACATTTATTGGTGTGATGCTTCTATTGATTGTGATTGGTGTTCTTGCTCTAACATGTTTCTACCAAGTCAATACGAACGCATCGATCTCGTTCTCACTGCGCGCTCCTGAAGAGCCCATGACTCGCACGCGTCTCTTCCCCTTCAAAGCCCTCAAACAAGGAGAAGCCTTGCCTCC
>CAYNVM010000070.1:0-6572 GCA_964400645.1 uncultured Akkermansia sp.
TTCGCTCAGCTTGTCGACGGACATCGTGAAGGGGCTCTTCCCAATGCGACTAATCGTTACGTTGCTCCCGTCATACTTGAGCACCTTGCCCTTAAACGTCTTCGTCTGCTCGGCATTGCTCCATTCGCGCATGGGGTTGAATTGTGGCTCGTCGTCAGCCTGAACCACAGCCCCTGCCGTCAGGGCAAACATCGTCAAAAGGGTCAGTAAAAATCTATTCCGTTTCATAGCTCAATCCTTGTGTTCTTGGTGAATGCGTGTCGCAACGAGGGTGACGTTATCTTGCCACGGCACCTCCATATCTTCCACCTGCTTCATGATGGTGGCTGTAAAATCCTCCATGCTCCCCTGCGAATGGGCCACTAAAAGCTCCAACCCATACGGTGTCACATTCTCCAACCAGTCATCCAATCCATCGCTCGACAGAAAAATGATATCGTCTTCCCGCAACTCAATGGGCTCCGTCGGCAGGTCGATGAGTTCGGGCTCGTCCCCCATGAGCGCCGACCGCAGGATGCTCCTCTGGCGCAAGGCATACTCATAGCTGACATTCCCCTTCTTCCACTCGGCCTCCGCCAAGGGCCACATCGAGTGGTCTTCGTTGAGCTTCTGCAAACACTGCTCGGCAGGCCGCCACAAATACAGATGCGAATCCCCAACGCTGATCCACCAAAGCTCGCTCTTCTTAATATAGGCGGCCACAAGCGTGGTCCCCATGTTGGTCGTGTGGCGCTTCTTCTGCACCTCCGCCAAATGAGCATTGCTTGCCTCCAAAGCGCGGTCCAATCGCTCCGTAATCTCCAAGTGCGAGTGCTCCAAAAAGTACTTCGCAAAGGCCTTCGTCACCTCCTCAGACGCCACATCGCCCGCCTCGTGTCCACCCATGCCATCACCCAAAAGAAGGAGAGTCGAATCTGAGCTCACAGGAATAACGCTCGCATTATCCTCCTGAGTCTTCCGCGCTCCAATCCATTGTTTAACTGATGAATCAATGTGTGGCACTGTTTGGATCATGATGTTCTTGTCGCCATTCGTGCGACGTACCTTCCTAAGAATTAAGCACAGAAACCATCCTGAATCAACGCTCCTTTTTGGCACATTCGTTTCATGATGCAAAAAAAAGCAGATCCCCCACCTGCTCGGCATGAGGATCTGCTCAAAAGAATGCTCGTCGTTCGACTTAGTTCTTCTTCTTCAACTGTGGGAAGAGGATGACGTCGCGGATGCTCTGAGCGCCCGTCAACATCATCACCAAGCGGTCGATGCCAATGCCGATACCACCGGCTGAAGGCATCCCGTATTCCAACGTCTCGATGAAGTCGTAGTCGACCTTCTGCGTTTCGCCAGCAGCTTGGTGTTCCAAGCGTTCGCGCTGCACGTCTGGGTCATTCAATTCAGAATACCCTGGAGAGATTTCCTGGCCGTTAATGACCAATTCGTAGACGTCCACCACCTCTGGGTTCTGCTTGTTGATCTTAGCAAGAGGAACCAAATCCTTCGCGACGTGCGTCACAAAGCATGGGTTCATCGTCTTTTCTTCAACCAACTTTTCGTACACCTGCTGCGTGACGTCGACGTCCTTGAGATCGTCGCCAATTTCCAACTGCAGGTCGTTCATGGCGCGGCTACGGCGCTGTTCTGGGGTCAGGTCAAACCAATCGGCACCTGCCACTTCCTTCACCAAATCATAGTAGTCAGCGCGCTTCCATGGGCGAGTCAGGTCGATGGTGTATGGGTTGCCATCCTTGTCGGTGTGTTCCAACACAAGAGTCCCGCAGAACTTCTCAGCCAAATGGCAGACCATTTCTTCCACCATGTCGGCCATGCTTTCAAAGTCGCCACAGGCGTCATAAGCTTCCAACATCGTGAACTCAGGATTGTGACGGCGGTCGACCCCTTCATTGCGGAAGCAACGGTTGAGTTCAAACACGCGAGTAAAGCCACCCACCATCAGGCGCTTCAAGGAAAGTTCCAACGCAATGCGCAACGTCATATCCAAATCGACGGCGTCGAAGTGGGTATTGAACGGAGAAGCAGCGGCACCGCCAGCAATGCTCTGCAACACGGCTGTTTCCACTTCCAGGTAACCACGGTTGCACAAGAAATTGCGAATCTCAGACACGATGAGCGAACGCGTCACGAAAATCTTCGCGCTGTCTTCATTCGCAATCAGGTCCAAGTGACGCTTGCGGTAAGCCACTTCGCGGTCAGCCAACCCGTGCCACTTGTCTGGCAACGGACGCAAGCTCTTAGAAAGAATGCGCAGCGACTTAACATTAACCGTCGGCTCGCCTCGCTTCGTAATAAAGGTCTCACCCGTGATACCAATCCAGTCACCACGGTCCAGCAACTTCCACAGGGCCCAGTCTTCTTCGCTCACATCAGCCTTGCTCAAGAAGCCTTGAATCTTCCCTCGAACGTCCGCAATCGTGAAAAACTGTGATTTACCCATGTCGCGGATGATCATCAGACGGCCGGCAAGCGATACCGTCTTCCCTTCTTCAAAGTTAGCTTTCAAGTCTGCGGGATTCGTCGTGACTTCAAAGCGGCATCCATAGGGGTCTATGCCCATGGCTCGAATCTTGCCGAGCTTCTCTCTGCGGACGGCTATCAAATCGGCCTCAGATGAGCTACTTTGGGGTGCTTGTTGTTTTTCGGACATGGCGCCGCGCATTCTGCCACATTCCTAGGCGCTTGGCGAGTCATTATCCCCACTTGCTTAGAATAGAATCAATTTACATCGACCTCCACTTCCCCAGTTTTGTTCAGAAATTTCCGGAACTGTCCCACTCCAATGCCGTTTCCTAACAAAAAAACGGAAAATATTGGGCAAAGATTGCTCTCGGCCCGGGATAAATTCTTTTACGTTCACCCTTCGATGTGTTACTTTATTCGGCAAGTTAAGTAGTTTTACTTAGAAAACTAATACTACACCCGTGCAATTATGAGTGAGAATGCAACCGTAACATACAGCACGATTGACGCCAACGAAGCTGTCGCTTCCGTCGCCTATCGTTTCTCGGAAGTCGTGGCCATTTACCCGATTACTCCGTCCTCGCCCATGGGTGAGTCAGCGGAAGTCTGGGCTGCGATGGATCGCAAAAACCTCTGGGGAACCGTTCCTTCAGTCGTTGAACTTCAGAGTGAAGCTGGTGCCGCTGGTACTGTCCACGGTGCTCTTCAAACTGGATCCTTGGCTACAACCTTCACTGCTTCGCAGGGGTTGCTCCTGATGATCCCCAACATGTACAAGATCGCTGGTGAATTCACACCTTGCGTCTTCCACGTTGCCGCCCGTTCTCTCGCTGCTCAAGCCCTCTCCATCTTCGGTGACCACTCCGACGTAATGGGCGTCCGCTCTTGTGGCTGGGCCATGCTTTGCGGTTCTTCCACTCAGGAAGCTGCCGACTTCGCCGCTGTCTCCCACGCCGCTACTCTGGAATCCCGCGTTCCTTTCATCAATTTCTTTGACGGTTTCCGCACGTCTCACGAAGTTGGCAAAATCGCTGACATCTCTGATGACACCCTGAACAGCATGATCGACCAAGCTTGGGTCGAAGCTTGCCACAACCACGGCCTCAACCCTGAACACCCAGTTGTTCGCGGTACCGCCCAAAACCCTGACGTCTACTTCCAAGGCCGCGAAGTAGGCAACCAATTCTACAAGAAGGTCCCTGCCATCGTTCAAGGCGCCATGGATAAGTTCGCTGCCTCCACCGGCCGCTCTTACCACTTGGTCGACTACGTCGGCGCTCCTGACGCAACGGACGTCATCATCCTCATGGGCTCTGGCTGCGAAGCCGTTCACGAAACCGTCGAATCCATGATCCAGAACGAAGGCGCTAAGGTCGGTGTCCTCAAGGTCCGCCTCTATCGTCCTTTCCCTGGCGAAGAACTCGTCGCCGCTCTTCCTAAGACCGTTAAGAAGATCGCCGTTCTCGACCGCACCAAGGAACCTGGTTCCCCTGGCGAACCTCTCTACCTCGACGTTGTCCACGCTCTCTTTGAAGCTCAGGGCGACGGCAAGCTTCCTTTCGAAGCTGGTATGCCAACCGTCGTTGCTGGTCGCTATGGCCTCGGCTCCAAGGAATTCAACCCTGCCATGGTTCGCGGTATCTACACCAACCTGGCCAAGGACAAGCCCCTCAACCACTTCATCATCGGTATCAAGGACGACATCCTCGGTGAAAGCCTTGACTACGATCCCGACTACCAAACCGCTAACGACGACGTCACACGCGCCATGTTCTTCGGCTTGGGTTCTGACGGTACCATCGGTGCTAACAAGGACTCCATCAAGATCATCGGCCAACACACCGACCTCTTCGTTCAAGGCTACTTCGTGTACGACTCCAAGAAGTCCGGTTCCACCACGACGTCCCACTTGCGCTTCGGTCCTCGTCCGATCCACTCCACATACCTGATCACGCACGCCAACTTCTTGGCTCTGCACCAACCAAGCCTTCTCAACCTGTTCGACTTCCTCAAGTACGCCGCTCCTAACGCCACGTTCTTGATGAACAGCCCATATCCTGCTGATCAAGTATGGAATCACCTTCCTGCTCGTATGCAACAGCAGATCCTCGACAAGAACATCAGCCTCCACGTGATTGATGCTTTTGCCGTCGCTAAGAAGACCGGCATGGGTGGCCGTATCAACACCATCATGCAGACCTGCTTCTTCGCTCTGTCCAACGTGATCCCTGCTGATGAAGCCATCGGCTACATCAAGAAGGCTATCGCCAAGACCTATGCTAAGAAGGGTGAAGAAGTGATCAACAAGAACATCGCTGCTGTTGAAGCCACTCTCGAAAACCTCCACGCTGTCGATCTGAGCAACGTCACCGTCAATGGCCACGCCATTCCTCCGGTCATGTCCCCAGATGCTCCTGAATTCGTTCAGGACGTCCTCGCTCAAATCGTCTCCGGCGATGGCGACGACTTGCCCACCAGCAAGATGCCTATCGACGGTACCTTCCCATCCGGTACCACCCAGTACGAAAAGCGTAACTTGGCCCTCGAAATCCCTGTCTGGGATCCTAACACCTGTATCCAGTGCGGTAAGTGTACGGCTGTCTGCCCTCACGCTGCCATCCGCAGTAAGGTCTTCTCCCCAGACGCCCTCAAGGACGCTCCTGCTTGCGCTAAGTCCGCTGACGCTCGTCACCCAGACTGGAAGGGCAACAAGTTCGTCATCCAGGTATTCCCTGAAGACTGCACAGGTTGCACCCTCTGCACAGACGTCTGCCCTGCTAAGAACAAGCAAGAACCTACCCGCAAGGCCATCAACATGGCCAAGAACGACGGCCAAACCCACGAAGACGAAGTCAACGCATGGAAGTTCTTCATGCAACTGCCTGACGTCGACCGCAAGTTGGTCAAGACGGACAACATCCGCTCCATGCAGTTCCTCCGTCCTCTCTTCGAATTCTCCGGCGCTTGCGCAGGTTGCGGTGAAACCCCATACATCAAGATGCTCACCCAGCTCTTCGGCAACCGCCTCGTCGTTGCCAACGCCACGGGTTGCTCCTCGATTTACGGCGGTAACTTGCCCACCACGCCTTGGTCTCACGACGCTGAAGGCCGCGGTCCTGCTTGGGCTAACTCCCTCTTCGAAGATAACGCTGAATTCGGCCTCGGCTTCCGCGTCTCCCTCGACAAACAACAGGAATTCGCCATCGAACTCCTCCACAAGCACGCTGACGTTGTCGGCCAAGACCTCGTTGACAAGATCCTTGCCAACCCTCAAAAGTCCGAAGCTGACATCGAAGAACAACGCCAACTCATCGACCAACTCAAGGCCAAGATCGCTGGCAACAAGGACTGCGCTCGCCTCGCTATCGTAGCTGACAAGCTCATCCGCAAGAGCGTCTGGATCCTCGGCGGTGACGGCTGGGCATACGACATCGGTTACGGTGGCCTCGACCACGTCCTCGCTAGCGGCAAGAACGTCAAGGTCCTCGTCCTCGACACCGAAGTGTACTCCAACACCGGCGGTCAATGCTCCAAGTCCACCCCACGTGCTGCTGTCGCTAAGTTCGCCACCAAGGGTAAGGACCAAGTCAAGAAGGACCTCGGCCTCATGGCCATGACCTACGGCAACATCTACGTTGCTTGCGTCTCCCTCGGTGCTAAGGACGAACACACCCTCAAGGCCTTCGTCGAAGCTGAAGCCTACGACGGCCCCGCACTCATCATCGCCTACTCACACTGCATCGCTCACGGCATCGACATGGCCAAGGGCTTGCAACAACAGAAGGCTGCTGTTGATAGCGGACGTGTCCTCCTCTACCGCTTCAACCCAGATCTCGCCGCTCAAGGCAAGAATCCGCTCATCGTTGAAGGCAAGGGACCAAAGGGTGAACTCAAGGACGCCCTCCTCACGGAAAACCGCTTCCGCCTCCTCCAGAAGAACAACAAGGCCGGCTTCGACGCCCTCGTCGACCTCGCCAAGCGCGACGTAGACCGCCGTTGGAACTTCTACAAGAGCTTGTCGGATATGCACGCTCCTGATCAGGCTCAAGACTGATCCGAGTAACCAAACTCCGTGCTAAGCACAAACTTCCCCCACC
>CAYNVM010000071.1:0-6424 GCA_964400645.1 uncultured Akkermansia sp.
CGCGCGTGAGCACCCCCCATATTTTCAAGCGAGCGATGATAATAGGGGCTTGTGTTTACCTCACCATTCTCTACCTCTACAAGGAAGCTATCCAGTGGACGGTGATTGGGTTCAAGCCTGTCGGCTTGAAGTGGACAGTGAGATTTTTTGTTCAGGCTTTGCCTGAAGGCCCTAGGCCTTAGGGGACAGGCCCATTTGGGTTCAGAGCTAGCGCTCTGAAGTGGACAGTGTACAGTGAACAGTGGACAGTGAACAGTGAACAGTGCGGAGTTCCCACGCCGTTGGCGTGCTTTATTACTCCTTCCTATAAGCTCGGAAGGAGTTGGAGCAGGCTTCGCCAGGAAGTGGACAGTGATTGTTTGCGTGGCTTTGCCACGTGGGTTTTTGGGACGGCGTTGCCGTTGCCCTCTTGCGCGTGTTTAGGCACTTGCTAGCGAGAGAGGGGGAGAAAAGAGCAGGCATCCGAGGGGGCTCGGATGCCTGAGGGTGGGAGGGGTTTTAATTATTTGGCCAGAGGGAAGGGAGAGGGGGAGGCGTAGATTTCGTAATCTTTGATGCGGCCGTTGGCGCGGTCTTGTCTGGGCAAGACTTTGATTTCCGAGAGTTTGACGACCTTCCCTAAGTCGAGCACGATCATGTGAGGGTGCTGAGGGGAATCACCTTGCCACTGGGTGTGCCAGTAGGTGGTGGGTTGGTTATCCATGACGAGGCCAGCGTGGGCGGTTTCGCCGGAGGTTTCTTGAGAGTCAGCGTAGACAATATTCCATTGTTCGCGATCTAAGAGTTTACCGGAGGCATCGACAAACAAGAGTTCAGCGATGGAGGCATGAGGGCCGCCGTCATGGGCATTTTTGCTGACGATGGCGACATAGCGAGCGGAGACAGGTGTTTTGAATTGGACCAGCTGTTGATCCGTCGAGTTATCGAATTGGCCTTGGTGGACAAGAGTTTTGGGGGAGAGAGTCACAGGCTTACCGACGCGGTTGGCATCCACCTTGTCAGGATCGGGGTGGACTTCATAGATAGCTTCTTTAACCCCTTTGACGGTGCCTTTACCGCCTTCGAGATCAAGCACAACGATTTCATTAGCGCCTTTTTTGAGGAAGGATCCAGGGCAGTAGAGGGATTGTTGTGAGCCGATGAACCAATAGCGGCCGAGGTTGTGACCATTGACCCAGACGACGCCTTTCTTCCAGCCGTCGCGCATGTCCAGATAGGTATCTTTGGGGGAGTTGACCTTAAACGTGCCACGGTGGTAGACAGGGAAGTCTCCCACGGGGGCTTGATCGCTAAAGGCGAGGGATTTGACAGACTTGCAGGGGAGAGAATAGATAGCGAAGTTCTCCAGGGTTTTGCCGGCGAGGGTGATAGGGCCACGGATGCCCTTACGTTCGTTGATGAGTTGTTTGCCGTAGTTAATGCGGCCCATGTTTTCTACCAAGATGTCGAGGGTATGAGGGCCGGCGCCGATGGCGATATCACAGCTATCTTGTTTGTAGCGGCGATCCGCTTTGCCGACGAGCTTGCCATCCACATAGACGAGGGCTCTATCCTGCATTTCGTTCATTTTGAGGGCGCCTTTTGAGGGGCCAGTGACCTTGGTGCGGTAGAGGACGAAGCCTAAGCTTTGTCCCAGGGCCTCCATGTGGAGAGGAGTTTTAGAGGCGACAGGTTTGGGCAGTTTAGCGAACATGCTCACCTGTTCATTGAAAGAGATTTTAGGCAGATCGGCCATTTCAGGCTGAGCGGGAGGCTCAGGCAACTTGTAGCTATCGCCGTAGTAATCTTGGATGGTCGAGCGGAAAGTGAAGTAGCGGTCCGTGAGTTTGCCGTTTTCAGCGATAGGAGCGGCATAGTCATAGTTAGTGACGTCAGGGGTGTAAGCGCCTTCCCAGTTAGCGCCGTTCATGAAGCCGAAAGAGGTACCGCCGTGGATCATGAACAAGTTAGGAGAGACGTTATTTTCAAGCATCCACTTCAGGTCCCTATTAAAGCCCTCCGTGCTGCCGCTGCTCTTCGGTTTGCCCCAGTGGTCGAACCAGCCGACCCAGAACTCGCCATTGATGCGAGGGGTTTTGCCCTTAATTTTTTCCAGGTTAGAGAAAGCCCAGGAAGGATTGCCGCCGAAGTTCATGGCGGGGATGGCGCCGTCAATGGTGCCGTTTTTGATCATGTAATCGTTGCCGCCGTCAGAGGTGAAGGGGAGGGTGCCGGGGAGCATCTTCTTAATGATGTCCAGGTGCTTTTGGACGTACGCCTTATCATCCGAATAAGAGCCGTATTCGTTTTCCACCTGAGTCATCAGGATAGGGCCACCTTTGGAGACCTGGAGGGGTTCCAGCATGGCGCAGACCTTTTTGAGGTAATTCATGGCAGGTTCCATGTAACGGGGATCCATGGATCTGACTTCAAGGTCAGCATCCTTGAGGAGCCAGCCAGGGAAACCACCGAATTCCCATTCGCCACAGACATAGGGGCCAGGGCGGACGATGACCCAGAGGCCTTCTTCTTGGGCCTGTTTGATAAATTCGACGAAATCGAGATTGCCGGAGAAATCCCACTTCCCTTGTTCCTTTTCATGGGCATTCCAGAAGAGATAGGTGCAGATGGTATTCATCCCCATGGCCTTGATACGCTTAAAGCGGTCACGCCAATGGGCGCGAGGGACACGGGGGTAGTGGATTTCACCAGAGATAATTTTCACCGGTTTGCCATCCATCAGGAAGTTCTCCTGGTTGACAGTGAAGGTGTGAGGAGCGCCATCATTGGATTCAGGCATGGGCATAGGTGCCGCCATTAAGACTCCCGCAGCCATCAGAGAAAGAGCAAGCAGTGGAAATTTCATACCCAGTAAACAAAAAGCAAGAGGTGCGTTATGTCGAGAATAAAGCTCTCTGCGACGTTAAATTCACAGAGAGCTTTATCAGATCAACGTTAGATCAAAGGAGTTAGACCGCTGGGAGGGCGGAGGGATCACTTAGGCTTTTTGGCCGAGCGATTGCGTTCGCGGACGAGCTGGAGATCTTCAGGGCTGAGCGCACAGGGATCGGGAGCGACCCAATGTCCGGGGGCGATTTCCAGAGGGCGGAGATTGAGGCCGATGCTGTCGGGGTAAGCCGGGTGGTTGATGCGATGACCGAAAGCCGAGCCCAAGGGAGGATCGATAGGCGACGGGACATCGCCAGGGAGCACGATGTGGTTGCCACGTTGCGTGGGATCAGGTTCAGGGATAGCCGAGAGCAAGGCCTTGGTGTAGGCGTGACGCGGGGCCTTGTAAATAGTCGTAGCGTCAGCGGACTCGACGATTTTGCCGAGGTACATGACAGCGACACGATCCGAGACGTGCTTCACGACAGCGAGGTCGTGAGCAATGAAGAGATACGAGAGCTTACGTTCCTCCTGGAGATCTAGCAAGAGGTTGAGGACCTGAGATTGGATGGAGACGTCCAGAGCCGAGACAGGTTCGTCAAGGATGAGCAACTTAGGCTTGAGGGTGAGAGCGCGGGCAATCCCAATGCGCTGTCTTTGGCCGCCAGAGAATTCAAAGGGGAAGCGGTCGATAGCGTTGTGAGGGAGACCGACGCGATCCAAGAGCTTCAGGACCCATTCGCGTTGTTGGGCTCTGGTACCGATGCCGTGGATGACAAAGGGTTCAGCGACGATTTGGCCGATAGAGAGACGTTGGTTCAGGGATTCGGCAGGGTCCTGGAAGACCATTTGGATATGCGGGCGGAGCGGACGCATTTTCCGTTGCGAGATCTTAGCGATATCCTGTCCTTGGAAGATCACTTTACCCGAACTGGGGTTAAGCAAGCGCACCAGGCATTTGCCTAAGGTCGATTTACCGCACCCAGATTCGCCCACGAGACCGAGCGTCTCGCCGGGGTGAATTGTCAGAGAGACATCGTCAACGGCCTTAACCCAGCCCGCTTGGCGCATGAGGACGCCCTTGCGGATAGGGAAGTACATTTTCAGATTTTGGACATCGAGCAGAGGTTCAGACATGGGAAAGACGAGTAAGAGATCAGATATTGGCGCTGCAGCAACGAGGGCAAGCCTCGACCCAGTGACCAGGGCCCACGCGGACGAAAGGCGGGCGTTTGGTCAACTCCTCGACAGGGACGCCCATGCGTTGGCAGAAGCGGCAGCCAGCGACATGTTCCGAGATGGGGGCGACTTGGCCGGGGATGGTGGGGAGCCTTGACTTAGGGATAGAAGTCAGGCGAGGGATAGATTCGAGCAAGCCCCTGGTGTAGGCATGGCAGGGGTTAGCAAAGAGTTCGCGCACGGAAGCCCGTTCCACGACACGGCCGGCGTACATCACGACGACCGAATCACAGCTTTGGGCAATGACGCCGAGGTCGTGGGTGATGAGGATGGACGAAGCATTCATTTCCTCACGGAGTTCCTGGAGGAGGTCCAGGATCTGAGCTTGGACCGTGACATCGAGAGCGGTGGTGGGTTCGTCAGCAATGATGAGGTCCGGGTGACAGGCGAGGGCAATGGCAATGACGACACGTTGGCGCATACCGCCGGAGAGTTGGTGAGGGAACTCATCGACACGAGATTCAGGGGCAGGGATGCGGACCTTTTTAAGGAGTTCGATGGCAGCGATGCGAGCTTCCGAGAGGCTGAAGCCACGGTGAAGCATGAGAGACTCGCCGATTTGTTTGCCGATGGTATGGACAGGGTTGAGGGCGGTCATGGGCTCCTGGAAAATGACGCCGATGTCCTTACCGCGGACCGAGTACATTTCATCGCTAGGGAGGGTCACCAGGTCACGGCCCTTAAACATGATTTTGCCCGAGACAATCTTACCCATGGGTTGGGGGAGGAGGCGAACGATGGACATGGCAGTGACGCTTTTGCCACAGCCAGATTCGCCGACGATGCCCACGCAGGTACCGCGAGGGACATTGAAACTGACCCCGTCAACAGCTCTCAGAAGACCAGACTCCGTTTCAAAAGCAGTGCTTAAGTTTTGAATTTCGAGTAAGTTATCAGTCATTAGATTCAGCTGTTACTTGTTGGGGGGATTGCTCAGCGGGCTGAGCCTGATCGGGTTGGACAGGGGTAGGTGATTCATCAACGATCACCGGGACAGAAGGGAGACGAGGGGCCTTGGGGTCATTCTGGATTTCAGGGAGGGCCTGTTGGAAGCGGAACTCATCGTAGACCGTATCCACTTCAGGGTAGACAGCGCCCGTTTGCTTAGCGTGGATGGTGTCCTTTTTGACGTCTTCATCCACCCAGAAGACATAGCTTTCCGTCGGTTCAAAGACCAAGGGGTAGCAGAACTTCGTGGTGTCCGAGTTCGGCCAACCGATCCAGCGCCAGTAGCCCAAGCGAGCGTATTCAGCGGTCCAGCCGGGGACCCAAATGCCCTCATCGTGGATGAGGCGTTGGATAGCCTGAGAGGTCTCGACCAATTCGGCTTCGGTTTTCACATGCTTTTCGCGATCGAGCAAGTGGTCCATTTCAGGCGACGAGTAACAGCAGATGTTATTCGTGTAAGGGATGGTGTTGCCCTTAGCGTCGTAAGCGTAGGACGAATGGAAGCCCTGAGCCAGGTTAGGATGAGGAGGCGTGAAGCCCCAGGCCATGAAGCAGCCTTGGTGTCTCTTCTCCATGATTTTGCGGAAATTGACCATGGAGTCGAGCGAGTCCAACTGGAGATCGAGCCCGCATTTGCGCGCATCTTCACGGAGTTGGCTCATGACCGTTGCCAGCGAGGTCGATGAGTTCGAGAAGGTGATTTCAGCGGTGAGGCGAGTGCCATCCGCCTTGCGGAGAATGCCATCTGGGCAGGTGATTGTGTAGCCCGCCTTAGCGAAGTACTCGCGCGCTTTTTCCGGGCTGAATTCGCGCGCACGGATGCTGTCATCCGTGAACTTACCGTAACCAGAGGCGTAAGAGCCGAGGCGTTGGTAATCGCCACGGAAGTTGATATTGATGATCTTTTGGATATTCAGGGCATGATGGAAGCCCAGGCGGACATCCTTATTATCGAAAGGAGGGCGAGACGTATTCAGGAAGATACCGAAAGGAGGTCTCGGATAGATCGTGAAGAAGGTGGCACGGCGGATGAAGCCATTGTGGACTTCAGGGATTTCCATGCGTTCATGCCAGAGCTCCGGTTTATTGAGGAGCATGATATCGAGCTCACCGATGCGGAAGAGTTCGATGGCCTTGGATTCATCAGCGATGAAATTGTAGACGATGTGATCCGGGTTAAAGAGATAGCGCGAGTACTTCTTATCCTTGGCCCACCAGTTTTGGACACGATCCATGGTGACCTGACGGCCACGGATCATGGAATCAGGGTCAACGGTATAAGCGCCTGTTGTGGGAGGGACACGCCATTGGTACTTCGTGACGTAGTTCGGGCCGAATTCAGAATAGAAATGGGGCGGGCTGCAGTTAA
>CAYNVM010000072.1:0-6418 GCA_964400645.1 uncultured Akkermansia sp.
CGCGAACTCCGCCGCAATTGCGCTGATAACGGCATCCGCTTCTTTGACTTGCCTACCGGCAATCAGGGCATCGTCCACATGGTGGGCCCTGAACTCGGCATCACCCAACCGGGCATGACGATCGTCTGTGGCGACTCCCACACCGCTACCCACGGTGCTTTCGGCTCCATCGCCATGGGGATCGGCACAACGCAGGTGCGCGACGTCTTGGCAACGCAAACGGTGGCCATGGTTCCTCTCAAGGTGCGCCGCATCAACATCAACGGCAAGTTGGGTCACGGCGTCACCGCTAAGGACGTTGCTCTCCACATCATCCGCGTCACGGGTGCTAAGGGTGGCTTGGGCTTCGCTCACGAATACGGTGGTAGCGTCATCGATGCCATGAGCATGGATGAACGTATGACGGTCTGCAACTTGGCCATTGAAGGGGCTGCTCGCTGTGGTTACATCAACCCTGACGACACGACCTTTGACTACATCAAGGGACGTCTCTTTGCTCCTCAAGGTGCCGATTGGGATGCCGCTGTTGAACGCTGGCGCAGTTTTGCTTCTGATCCTGATGCCGACTACGATGAAATCTTGGAAATCAATGCCGCTGACATTGAACCAACGGTCACGTGGGGGATTTCTCCTGACCAGAACATCGGTATCACCGAAAACATCCCAACGGTCGATGAAGCTCGCAACGACGACGAACGCAAGATGACCCAACAGGCCCTCGAATACATGAAGTTGCCTGCTGGCAAGCCGATCGAAGGCACGCCGGTGGATGTCTGCTTCGTGGGTTCCTGCACGAATGGCCGTCTCTCTGACTTCCGCTTGGTCGCTCGCCTCATCGATGGCAAGAAGGTTGTTCCTGGCATCCGCGCGATTGCTGTTCCTGGGTCTCAAATGACCGCGAAGCAACTGGAGGAAGAAGGCATTGCCGACATCTTCCGCAAGGCTGGCTTTGAATGGCGCCTGGCTGGTTGCTCGATGTGCTTGGCTATGAACCCTGATAAGTTGGTAGGTGACCAGATCTGCGCTAGCTCCTCCAACCGCAACTTCAAGGGCCGCCAAGGTAGCCCAACAGGTCGTACGGTTCTGATGAGCCCTGTCATGGTAGCTGCTGCCGCCCTCACCGGAAAAATTTCTGACGCAAGAAAGGTCTTCGGCGACGCTTTATAAAAACGAAAGATAGATTTAGGAAAATAGAATATGGCACTCACACCAGTCATCCGCGTATCTGGCACATGTGTTCCCGTCCCGGGTTCTGACATGGATACGGATCGCATCATCCCTTCGCGCTTCCTCAAGTGCATCACCTTTGATGAACTTGCTGGCACGATGTTCTGGGATGAACGCTTTGAAGCTGACGGAAGTAGTAAGGGACACCCCATTGATGATCCTCGCTTTGCCGGGGCTTCCATCATGATCGGTGGCATTAACTTTGGGTGCGGTTCCTCTCGCGAACACGCTCCTCAAGCCATTAAGCGCTCTGGCATCAACGCCATCGTCGCAGGTTCTTTCGCCGAAATCTTCTTTGGCAATAGCACGGGCATTGGCCTGCCCTGCGTCTGCGCTTCGCCTGATGACCTCGATAAGCTCAATAAGGCGGTGCAGGCTAACCCTAGTCTGGTGGCAACACTGGATCTGGAAGCCATGACCTTGGCTTGGGACGGCGATAGCATCCCTGTTTCCATGCCTCAGGAACCTCGCGAAGCTCTCGTAGCTGGCCGTTGGGACGCTGTGGCTGGTCTCTTGGAAAATGCTCCGCTCATTGCCAAGAAAGCCGCTGAGCTTCCTCGCCCTGCCGCTCAGCACTAAAACTCTTTTCAGGTGGGAGGCGTGTGAGCGCCTCCCCCTCTCCAGACATCAGAAACAAACAAGAAACAGCTCTAGCCTCAACATTCTTCCAACTGCCCATGATATTTACTCTCTCAGATTACATCGAAAGCGGTACCGTCGATAATAGAACAAAGGGTGTCACCCGACTCACTTTGCAGCCACGGCATTGCAGTCATGTAATTGACTTTGAACTTGAAGGAGACTGCCTCCGCGACATGGCAGGTTGCTCCTACAGCTTTAAGCTAGCTACAGAGGGCGCTAATGGATCAGATTTGCCCGATGCCTTTATGGGAATTCACAAAGGTATTGTCGGCGACATGACAGCTTCTAAGAAGCTTCCTTCCCATCTTACCAACAAGCTCTGCAATGCTTTGTCTCTGGAATGGTTCACGCCCAACTTTGGCATGTTCCTCTTGCAGACGGCCCCTGAGGAAACTCACATCACCGCTCCGGAATGGGTGATGGATGAGGACGCCGAACAGGCTCAGAAGATGGTCAATAAGCAGGTCTTGCGCGATTACGTTCAAGGTTGGGTGGATTACTATTCCCACCAAGGTGAAAACGCTGATACGGACAGCGAATGGGACGTGAAATTGCGTCGCGCGGAGGGCATGGCTATCTGCTATCGTGTCCTCTACGATAAGTATTACATTGATGGCGGCGCTCTCACCGAAATGGAACGCCAAACGAATCTGTTCTTTGCCTTGGGCTGGGATAGCAAGCTCAGACGCCTGGCCTATGCCTCAGAACACGGCTACAAGTCTCCTCTCAAGGTGTTCCCAGATCTGGCTCTCTTGGATGGGTTGAACTTGCGTGACCTGTTTAAGGCTCGTCGCATGTGCCGCAATCACCTCATCCGCCAAATCGAGCGCATCACCAACATGGCGAAGCGCATCTTCCAAGATCAGATCTCTCGCGAAGCCCTCGCTCAAGAAATGCCCCCGGACGAAGTGACGGTTGTCTTTAAGTCGATCCGTTTCTTGTCCACGAACGTGCTCTCTTGCTTGTTGCGCATCGATGAACTGAAATCTCCGAAAAGGTTGAAGAAGCGCGATTCGAATCCCGATACCGTTGAGGCCATCGTGAGTCGCCTGGCTCTTTGCGCCAATCAAATCAATGACGCCAACGAAGCGCTGGCTTCGATGACCGAACGTGACACGAAGACCTTGCAGGGTAAATTGAACGATCTCAAGGATGACATCATGGATGTCAGCAATCGTCTCAATAACCCTAGTTGAGCTCGTGTGGAGTTCCGCCCTCCACGACACCCTACCTGATTCACAGATAATAACTCATAACTCCCTCCCATGAATAGAAACTCGTTGCGGGTGCTCTTTGCGTTGGCATTGACCACCACCATCTGTCCTGCTCAAGAGGCACTTGATGCTCCGCCCGTAGCCGAATTCGGCGCTGATAAGCTCATGTCGGGTCTCATCCCGTCTTCTGGCGAACAATACAAGGGCGTCGTTAAGGTTGAAGCGGACTCCCAAAACCCCAATTATGCCCTTCCTTGGCAATCAGGTAACTTCAGTGCTGGTATCGGTTCTGCCTTCCTCATTGGCCGCGGTCAGTTCTTGACCAACGCTCACGTGGTCAGCAATGCTGAACGCATTAACATCTTGCAGTACGGTTCTTCCCGAAAGATCCCTGCTAAGGTCAAATACATCGCTCACGACGCTGACCTCGCCCTGTTGGAAATCTCCGATAAGGACTTTGAAGCCTTCGGCGAACAACCCTACTTTGACTTCTGCAAGGGCCTCCCTCAGTTGGAAGATGAAGTCCGCGCCTTGGGTTACCCCATGGGTGGTAGCCGTCTTTCCGTGACGCGCGGGGTTGTCTCTCGTATTGATTTCATCAATTACTCTCACCCCAAGACAGCTCAGCACTTGGCCATTCAGATCGATGCTGCCATTAACCCGGGCAACAGTGGTGGTCCCGTAGTCATGGGCAATAAGGTGATCGGTGTGGCGTTCCAGGGCATCAGTGGTGCCAACAGCACGGGCTACGTCATTCCTGTCCCTGTGATTCGTCACTTCCTTGATGACGTTAAGGACGGTAAGTATGACCAATACACCGACCTGGGCGTTCAAACCTTCCGCATCGCGAACCCTGCCATGCGTCAAGCACTCAACCTGCCCGATAATGAATTGGGCGTGCTCGTCAGCCATGTGACTCCAGGTGGTTCTTCCGATGGTGTCCTCCAAGCAGGTGACGTGATCCTGAGCATTGATGGCTATGATGTCGATAGCTCGGGGATGGTTCGCCTGAATGGTGAAACGGTGAGCATGAATGAACTCATCGAACGCTTGTTCCGTGGCGATAAAGTGGCCATGAAAATCCAACGCGATGGCAAGCAACAAAAGGCAACGGTGACCTTGGAACCATCACGTGGCAAAACGATCATGGCCGCCGAATACGACAAGAAGCCTCGCTATGTGGTCTGCGCTGGCTATGTCTTCCAACCGCTGCAACGCGACGTTCTCATCAGCCAGCAAATTCCCATGGCTGACATCGCTCTCGACCTGCGCGACTTCACGGAAAATGGTGGAGCGAGCCAGAAGGAAGATGTGGTGTTGCTGACGCATGTGCTGAAGGATGAAATCAACTCCAAGATGCAAAACGCAGGTTCTTCCCCTGTCGTCTCTAAGGTGAATGGCGTGGAAGTGAAGGGTCTCCGTCACTTGTACGAACTCCTCTACGATACGGATCCGCAAGCCTCTCCTTTCATCACGATTGAACTGAAGAACTCGGGGCGTCCTATTGTGATCCGCCGCAAGGATTTGGATGCTGCTAACCAGCGCATCTCTCGTCAATACAACATTTCTAACATTGCCTGTCTGGATAGCCAGATCGACTCCAACAACCAGCAACACTGATATTGGCCACGATGAAACCTCATTTTGCTCTTCTTTTAGCCAGCTCTCTGACGCTGATTGCATGTAAGCCGGCTCCTAGTTCTTTGCCTGCCAACCAACCGTCGGCAGAACCCACGGATGCTCCTGCTGTTTCTGCTGAACAGCCTCAAGCAACCGCTCCTGAACAAGAACCTCAACAGGCTCCCGAAGCTCCTGTGGCTTCGCCTGTCAATTCTCTCGTCCTCCTCAACGTTGCCCACCAAAACTTCCGCCAGGATACGCCTTGGCTCAAGGGTCAACCTTGGTTCTCGTCGGGCTTTGCCGTCGCTTTGGGCAACGGTGAATTCCTGACAATTGCCGACGTTGTCGACGATGCCACTTACATCGAATTGACGGTGGCTGACAGTTCTGTCACGGCTCCTGTCGAAGTCAAAGTGATCGACAGAGATTCTAACTTGGCTCTCCTCTCGCTGAAGCGCCCTGAGGACCAAGCTCTGCTGAGCCACCTCGTTCCATTGACGGTGGGAGAAACGCCTGAATTGGGTGCTCAATTGGAGCTCTGGCAATTCAACAACGATGGTTTGCCCATCGTGACCCCTGGCGTATTCCAGTCGACCGACAGTTCTGACTCCTTCCTTCAATACCACATCCAGTCCGCCATCAACCCCATCACGGGTGCTCAAACCATCCCTGTCCTGAATCAGGGCAAACTGGTGGGCATCAGCACAGGTGGTGACACGGCCGTGCAGAAGGTTCTCGCCCTCAACACGTCTGTCATTGCCAACTTCTTGAAGGGAACGCACAGCGACAAGCCATTCATCGGTTTCCCTGTCTGCGGTCTTTCTTCAAGTGAACTGACGGATCCAGTCATGCGCGAATACTTGCACCTCGCCGACTCTGGAAATGGTGTCTACGTCCAAGAAGTTTTGCCTCTTTCCGCCGCTGAACAAGCTGGCTTGAAGCAAGGCGATGTTCTGCTGAGCATCGACGGTCACGTCATTGATAGCCGTGGCTTGGTCAAGGATCCTAAGTTGGGTCCCGTCCCTGTTTCTTACTACATCGGCGACACCAAACAAATTGGCGAGACCATCCGCCTCGGTATTCTCCGTGACGGCAAGGAAATTGAAGTCAACGTGGCTCTCAACCGTGATGCCTTGGATAAGGACATCATTGATGCCTCCCCTGAAACGAACAAGGTTCCTCCTTACGTCATCTACGGTGGGCTGACCTTCCAAACATTGACGCCTTCTCTGCTCAATGCTCTTGAAGGACAAGGCAACCGCTCTCGCATGACGATGGAATTGCTCGACCTTCAAGATAAGAAGGAAGACTACCGCAAGGAAGGTCGCGACAGCCTGGTCATTCTGGGCATGGTTCTTCCAACACCTGCCACTCAAGGCTACGAAGCCTGTGCCTTCTGCGCCGTGAAGACGGTCAACGGCACGGTCGTGAAAAACCTTAAGCACTTGTCGGAACTTTTGAAGGCTCCAAGCGACAACGATATCGTGGTCATTGAGATCAACAAAGCTCCTTACAAGTTGTACCTTTCTCGCACTCTCTGCGAACAAGCCAACAGAGTGATCCAACAGCGTGTCACTCCTGTGCTTGAACGCCTGCCTCAGGCTTAATCTCAACACTCCTCTCTCTGCTTCTGTAGGGAGAGGAGTCTTTTTATGCCCTCACATCAGCCCGCCCAATCTTAGGCAAATTACGATTGAGCACCGCCAGTTCATCTT
>CAYNVM010000073.1:0-6373 GCA_964400645.1 uncultured Akkermansia sp.
CACACACGCGAACTTTTAGGCGACACGGTAATCTCTGACATTGCCGACGCTCATGACGTATCTTCCGCTCAAGTAATTTTACGTTGGAATCTGCAAAAAAGTGTCATTGTAATTCCCAGTTCTAACATCCCAAACCACATAAAAGAGAACACTGAATTGTATCACTTTTCTTTGACAGAGGACGAGATGAATCATATTAATGCGCTTGATAGAAATGAGAAGCACGACTGGTATTAAAGTGGGAAAAATAAAAGAATCGAATGTATAATATTATCCTACTTTTGTAAGTATCAACGCCCATCTTCCATAACTATTGGAGGTCATGGGAGAATCGGATCTAATGCCACGTAGCTATTGTACTAGTCCCAACTGCTAAAATAAGATCTACTTGCTAGAAGTGATTCATGAAGAATAAGTCACATAAGAAACGTCTTGTTTTTATTACTATCCTACTTGTTTTATGTTCTCTTGGGAGCTTTATTTTTCTAACACTCAGAATGGAAAGGGCATGGGAGCATAGCTTCAATCAAGGCACAGAATCAGTAGAAAAGCTTCTAAGCGCATTAGGATGGGAATGGAAAGGTCACGACATTGCTGGCTGTACCATGTATGAAGTAAAGACGATCGATGACAAAATCTCCGAGTTGGTCACTGTTGAACAAATTGTAGAAGTCAGCACAGTCAGAGAACACCGTTGGATGCTTAGTACCAAGAAAATACAGATGAAGGCAAAATTCCGTGTCAAAGGGGGCATTGATTTGAAGCGTAGTCACATACGTATAGAACTGATGGAAGGAAGAGAAGAAAACCTTCAAGTCACAGGTCTCGTTCCTTGCCTCGTATCCTGTGAACTCATCCCTGGTACTATTGAAGTAGAATCTGAACGAGGTTGGTGGAATCCTGTCAATGATATTGACTATCAAGAAACGACCTCCTTGCTGCAAAAGAAAGCGAACGATGAGATGAAATCTGACATCCTCTCTAAGGCTGAGGAATCTTTTATCAAGAAACTCCGTGAGAAACTACGGACTGGAGACATGAGCCGCGACTTTACCACCAAGCTGAGTATTTCTACATTTGCCCAAGAATTGAGCAATTGGAGCTAAGCCCTTAGAAGGACAGTGAGGTTCATGATCGATAACTCATCGGAAAATTGGACTTTAGTTTGCCTAGCTTAACAGTTATATTAAGCGTCTTCCCTGCATGAGATCTCATCTGACCAAACTCAAGGCATTCTTCCCTTTTGTAATCCTTCTGGTAATAGGGAGTCTTGTCTCATACTTCCTCACAGATAGAGAATGGACTCAGATGCAATGGGAACTTCCTGGGACCAAGGCTGAATACCCCTTGGCCCAAACGATGCGGCCCATCCTTATCTCAATTGGCTGTTTCCTGCCTGCAGTCGCCTATTTGATCTATGCCTGTTCGAGCATTCTCGACCGTTACATGGCAAAACTTTTCTTCGAGAAGTTTGTTCTGTGTACAAGCATTCTTACATTGATTTTCATTTTGGGAGACTTTGCAGAAAATGCGAATGAATTTGCAGAGTTTGATAATCCTATTTTGGGTACTGTGAGATTTTACATTCTCCAGTTACCAATGATGCTCAATTTGTTCCTCCCATACACGTCGTTATTAGCCACGTTGTGGACACTCAGTAAA
This sequence comes from uncultured Akkermansia sp., assembly GCA_964400645.1. Classification (GTDB taxonomy): domain Bacteria; phylum Verrucomicrobiota; class Verrucomicrobiia; order Verrucomicrobiales; family Akkermansiaceae; genus Akkermansia. The sequence goes on from CAYNVM010000073.1 coordinate 1,663, forward strand.
CTCTCTGGAGGTTCTGAAATTACGGGAATGCTTCAGTCAGGGCGTTCACTTTTGCGCATAACCTTCCCTATCATCGTAGGAGCAGTCTTTGTCTCAGCTTATCTAGGTATCTTTGGCTTTCACTGGGCTCCTAACTCTACATTGTACCGCAAACTACTTTTTGCCTCTCTAAATACGACGAAAAATTTAGAGACTAACCCATATGCAAAATCCTGCCGTTACAAAAGTGACAAGGCCAATCGCATTTGGAATATTCGTATCCCACCAAATATTGACAGTCCTGGAGCTCCACTGAAGGATGTTCATATCATTCAGTTCTCTGCCCCAGGTATCATCAACTACGAACTCTTTGCCGATTCAGCAACTTGGAACTCAGCCACTAGGACTTGGAGCTTTAACAACGCAACCAAACGAGTTCATCCGCAACGTACATCGATTAATGATATTCCAGAATTCACGGGAGACCTCGTTCCTGTATTACATACAGACTTTGAAGAAACACCGTGGCAACTGATTTCTCCATTCTTCCGGGCAGATACTCAAGGCACTCCTGCAATTAGTGAGTTGTTGAACAACAAAACAACTGACACAAAAACTTCCCGTATTCTACTTACAGAATGGCATGTCCGCATTGCGAAGATCTTTTCCTGCATTCTACTTGCATTCATTGCTATCCCCACCTCTATTACCTTCCAACGTCGTTCAACCATGCAGGGGATAGGCATTGCCATTTTCTTGGCGGCTATGATGCTTTTCCTATTTGAAGTCGTGCCAACCTTAGCCACAGCAGGTCTCTTGCCTTGTTGGTTAGGTGCTTGGCTTCCCAATATCATATACCTTTTGATTGGCATCTACTTATTCCAATCTCGTCTAGCCATGCGTACTGTTCGCGAATGTCTCTCGGGAACAACAACTAATGCCCCTATTTTAGAATCTAAGGATTCAGCGCACTCCTGAAACGGATAAGCCTCTTTCCTCACCATGTCTAACAAACTCAGTTCTTTTCCCAAAGCTGTTATTTTTGATTTTGACGGTGTTCTTGTGGACACAGAATGGGCAATTTATCAGTCATGGGTTTGGGTCTTTGATGGTGAAGGAGTACCTCTCCCTTTAGATTTGTTCAATCAGTGTTTGGGCAGTGGCTATACTCATTGGAACCCTGGGGACTATCTCGAAGAAATCACAGGCAAAAAGTACGACTGGGAATCTATCAACAATGCTCGCCAGGAAAGGATCTATGCAGACCTCTCTCAGGCGGGGCTCATGCCAGGCGCGATTGACTTGCTCGATTACTGTAGTAACCTTCATCTCCCTTTGGCCGTTGCATCCAGTTCGTCCCATCGGTGGGTTGATGGTTGGTTACAAAAACTGGGAATAGCGGATCGTTTTGTTTCTGTTCTCTGTCGCGATGACGGGTTACCCGTAAAACCAGATCCAGCACTTTATTTGGAAACACTGAAGCGACTTCAACTTCCTGCAACCTCCTGCCTTGTTATTGAGGATTCTCAAAACGGTACATTAGCAGCAGCCCGTGCAGGAATTCCTGTTATTGCCATCTCCAATCGTGTGACGGAAAACGCAGATTTCTCACCAGCTACACTCCGTTTATCTTGCTTGAAAGATGTCATCTCTACACTAGAAGCTCTCTAAAGAGGATATAAGCTTTGTACCCTCTCGACAGGTGTAAAAACTCGAGATAAGCTAACGCCGTGAGCGGAACCGGTTGGCGAGTTTGGAGCAGTTTCTTTACACCAGTTAAAATTAAGGCACTGCGCATTTACTGGTCAGGACAAGCTTGTGCTCTTATTGGCATGTGGTTGCAAGTCACATCCATGGGCATCCTTGTCTATCACCTTTCTCATGGTTCTGGTACGGCTGTTGGCCTTATGGCTGCACTTAATGCAGCTCCGTTCCTCTTCGGAGGTATGCTCCTAGGTTCCTTGGGTGATCATTTTGAGCGACGCAAGCTCTTGATAGTTGTTCAAATAGTTCAGATCCTGGTTGCCAGCGCACTCTGCATTCTTGGCTGGACGGGACTCCTTGCGCTCTGGCACTTGTTTGCTGCCACCTTCATCCTTGGAATCATTCAGTGTATTGCTTTCCCTACCCAACAAGCATTTGTGGGCGACCTAGTGCCACGTGACATGTTACTGAAAAGTATCAGTATGTATTCGTTGGTCTTCAACATATGCCGATCTGTTGGACCTCCTCTAGGTGGCTTTGTGATCGGTACTCTAGGGGAAAACTTTGCCTTTGGGATCAATGCTCTATGCAACATTCCCATGATCTTATGCCTCATTACATTGGGGCACGGTTTGGTCTTAACATCTAATAAGGAAACAACACCAGCGCGAATAGCCAAGCGAAGCTCCCCTGGGGGGCTTGCCACAGTATGGGGGCATTATCCTTTAAAAATGATTTTGCTTAGTGCCATCATCCAAAACCTTTTTGGCCAATCGATGTACCAAATTGTTCCAGCTTTAACATACGGAAGCCCCTCAGCTACGGCTTCTCTGTTAGGAGCGGTGGGTACAGGTGCAGTTGCGAGCATTCTCTTTGTCATGCCATTTGCAGGAAGGAGTTCTCGAATTGGATTACGTCTTTCGACAGGAACCTTATGGATGGCATGTATGTTTATCACTGCCGGGATCTTCCCTAACATTATCCTTCAAACTGGGTGCTTCTTCTTGGCAGGGTTGGCAACGTCAGCTCTTTTTGTAACCACATCATCGACCGTTCAGTTATTGGCTCCGTCACACCAAAAATCAACCATCTTAGGACTCTTTACTATTGTAACTATTGGAGCCCAACCACTCGCTGCCTTATGGTGGGGAGCTCTTCTTGATCAAATTGGCGTACCTGCTCTTCTTATCCTTGTCGGCTCTGTACAGGCCATACTCTCAATTCTTATGCTATGTCAGAAAAGATGGATCACTTGGAGTCTGAGTACTAATGTATAATAGCACAACGAATCTCCGCCCATTACTGATCAGCTTGCTGTTATATGATACTCTTCTTTTGTGTCATATTAGAATCTTAAGAGAGCTGTCCCAATGCCTCAACATACAAGTAAATCGTCTTGTTACATATAGTTATAAAGGAAAACAGTGGGCAAATTTTACCTTGATGTAATCAGGCTATTTTGTTTCTTATGTAGGCAATCATTGTTATGAACACCCCTCGTTACTTTCTCCCACTAGTGCTGAGTGCATGCTCTGTAACAGCATTGTCTGCAGCTCCTGCTCCAACTCCTTCCTTAGGTAAGGTCATTTATGTAGGAGACTCCCTCACTCACGGTGTTAAGACCCCTAGCTATCGATATGAATTGTTTAAGATTTACGTCGATAACAATGTTAAAGCTGAACCAGTCGGAGTCTGGGAAGGAAGTTTCAATTACAATAACAACAACGCTCTTGTATACGGAGGAAAGACATTCGAGAACGTTCACAATGCCTTTTGCTCCCGTCGTGCCTACCAAACAAGTGGTAGGAAAAATTCAGGAGCTGGTGCTGGATCAGGTAATGCGGCTTTCTCGAGCATTCAAAACTGGCTCGATGTAGGCCCCAAGAAAGATGAGCTTACTAAGGGTGGTGCCTACCCTGGCCCTCGTCTTACTGAAGGTGGTGCTCCGCAAACAATGACAATTCTTCTTGGCACCAATGATATCCTCTCTGATCGCAACAAGTCAGAATATGTACCTCAACTGGTAGAAGATATTCAGTCCATCGTCTCATATGGCCAGAAGGCAAATCCCAATCTTCAGACGTACATTATGACTGTTCCCGTTTGGGAAAAAGATGCCTCAAGTGGCGGTGTTTCCAACGAGCAGATGATCGACGCTGTTAATGTCTATAATGAAAAAATCTCTCAGTGGGCAAACAGCCAAAAGAATGTGACAGTCATCGACATCAATAAAGGCATTCAGGATGTCACGAAGTCTGCAAAGAACAAAGGACAAGGTGTCGATGGATTCTTTATTGAAGATGGTCTTCACTTCAGTAACCAAGGGAACTTAATTCTTGGTGGTAATATCGCAAAAGGTATGGGCCTCCCAGGCCGAACAGCTGGTCTTCCTCGCAAAGCAGCCAATCAGTTCTCTCAATCAGTTGGGGCTGATGGCAAAGCATGGGGTGGTCCAACAGCACATGGAAAAGCCCCTGTCGCAAAGGGAGCAAAAATCCAAGATAACAGAGCTACATTAACTTCAGGCAATCAGTCTCTCGTTCAGAAGTGGCTGGCACCTGTAGATGATGATTTCACCACTGAAATCACCTATCGCATGGCTCGTACCAACAAGACTGATTGGACTGATACGAATAGTTTCTCTATTGAAGTCGGTAACGGTACTGAAACTGGAACTCTCAATCTTTCTGAATCAATGGTCAAATGGGGTGATACGCCTATCTACTCCAACGATCTAACGGGGCATCCCCTCTCCGTTCGCATCGCTCACATTGGCAAGGATGCTGAAGGCGGAGAGCCTAAAGCTGGCTTCTATGTATGGCTTGATGGGCAACTCATTGGCGAAGCCCTTAGCTCTAATTCATCTGATCAGAAAAATGGAGTTGTGATTTCTGCTAGCTCTGATCAGAAGCCTCGTGTCGAAATTTCAGCAGTTTCTGCTGAAGGAAAAGCCCTGGCACCGTCTCTCTCTTCTCCTAACAAGAAGAAAAAGGCCAAGTAATCCGTATAAATTGTCAATCGAGTAGAG
>CAYNVM010000074.1:0-4113 GCA_964400645.1 uncultured Akkermansia sp.
GACGAGACCTCATGGGCGCCGGCCATGAGACGGAAAGCGAGCGGGACGAAATCCATGCCCAGGCTATTTTTCCAGGCCTGGTTAAAGACCACGGATCCATTTTGGGCGAGAGCGAGCGACGACGGGGCGTCCTGAGGAGAAAGGAGCAAGCGGACAACCGTGCCGAAGCCATCCTTATGGACGACGAGACGGGAAGGCTCCTGAGGGACCTCGACGTGATCGATGGGCGTGGTGCCGACATAGACGCCATTGAGCGAGACCGAAGCGCCCGGGGGATCTGACGTGATAGACCAGGGAGCGCGCTGGAGAGGGACGACGCGGAGGCGGTACACATGGCGGCCGTCCACGGGTTCGTAGGAAGGATCGATTTCCGGGACAAGAGCCTCCTCATCGCCGAGGAGAGCCTGTTGCTGGCAAGCGTTCTTCAGCCAGAGAGCGTACGAGATGGCCTCCTGCTGCGAGAGCGCGACGGGAGACGACGAGAGATCCTCATGGGGAGCCACCGAGATCGGAGCGGCATCGGGGGAATCAGCGAGCCAGGCGGATAGGTGCTCCTGAAGGACAGGAGTGGTGGCCAGATGGTCACTGCCGTCGGCTTCATAGACTGAGTGATGGACATCCTGCCAAGGCGAGCCAATGCGCGGGGGATTAAAAGGCATCATGGTGGCCTGAAGCACCAGAGTTTCGCCCTCCTTCACCTCGCCCGAGAGTTGGACAGGCTTAAAGCCCGGTTTGAAGAGCGAAAAGACAGGCGACGCGCCGACTTTGGCCTTGATGGGGCCGTACGGGGTTTCATCGATGAACTGCTGGTTCTCATCGTGGAGCGTGGCGCCAGGGGGATTCGAGACCACGAGGATTTGGCCATGAGCCACGGACGGGAGAGGGAGATCGGTGGCCGGGGCATCCTGCGGCTGGCGGCCCAAGCGATCCCAAGGGAAATCAGGCAAGAGGAGATAGGTGGCGCCGAGAACGAGCCCCGTCGCGACCAAAGCACCGACCACGCCCGAGAGCACAAGCTTCGAGGTGGGTCGCATGGACGACGAGGGAGACTGAGGCCGCTTCGTGCGGTGCATCCGCGGAGAGAGATCCTTACTGCGGAGCTGATCCAAGGCATCCGCGAGCTGCTGAGCCGTCGTGATTTTGCACTGACTGGCCTTCGGCGAGCCCGCCTCACAGAGAATATTGTTAAAAGCCTGCCAGGACTTGAACGACGCGCCTGGAGGGAGATCGTCAGGGAGTTCCGGGAAATCCAGACGATCCTTACCCGTGCTGATTTCATAGAGCACCATGGCCAAGGCATAGACATCCGCACGGTTCGAGCCAGGGCCTTCCGGGGGGATATAGCCCTCCGTGCCGACATAGCCGGTTTGGTCATTGTGCGAGACCAGGCCGATATCCGCGAGCTTGGGATGGTTATCGACAAAGACGACATTCGACGGCTTGATATCGCGGTGGATGAGGCCCTTGCTGTGGAGGTAAATGAGCGCGCGAGAGAGCTGACAGCCGACCTCCAGGCAATAATCCCAGTTCATGGGGTGGTTCGACTCCAGGAGACGGAGATCCGAGCGCAAGGTGCGGGGCGTGTACTCAATGGGCGAAATATTCGTGCCACTGTAGGCATCGTCCGCCAATTCCATCACGTAATAATAGAACGGGCAATCGCCGTCATGCTTGCCCACGTGCAAGATTTGGACGAGGCCGGGATGGATGCGCGAGATGGGTTCGTAATGCTGGACCCCTTCAAACTCGCGGAGGAAAGTTTGTTCATCCTTAAAGTCCTCCCGATAGACCACCTTCACGGCGCGCCAAGCCCCGGTGAGAGACTTGGCGAGCCAGACTTCCCCATAAGCGCCGGAGCCGATTTGCCGGATGACCTCGAGGTCCGGGATATGGGGTTGGGGACGCATCATCCGCTGTGGTTGGAGCACGGGAAGATGCTGCGGGAGAGGCGGAAGAGCGTCCATGGTGAGGGGTTAGGCGATAACGCCCAAGTTGCGACCGACCTTGATGAAGGCTTCGATAGCCTTATCGAGTTGTTCGCGGGTATGAGCACCAGAGATTTGGGTGCGGATACGAGCTTGGCCCTTAGGAACGACAGGGTAGAAGAAGCCGACAGCGTAGACACCTTCCTTGAGGAGCTCATCAGAGAACTTCTGAGAGAGAGCGGCGTCGCCGAGCATGACAGGAGAGATGGGGTGATCCTTACCGGAGATGGTGAACCCGGCGCCAGTCATGGCTTCGCGGAAGTAACGGGTGTTGCTTTCGACGCGGTCGCGAGCTTCGGTGGAGCGTTCCAAGATGTCGATGACCTTCATGGTAGCAGCAGCGATGGCAGGCATGATGCTGTTAGAGAAGAGATAAGGACGAGAGCGCTGGCGGAGGAGTTCGATGATTTCCTTAGGACCAGAGGTGTAACCGCCGTTAGCACCGCCGAGAGCCTTACCGAGCGTACCGGTGGTGATATCGATGTTGCCCAAGATGCCGCAGTATTCGTGCGTGCCACGGCCGGTGGCGCCCATGAAGCCCGTGGAGTGGGAATCGTCGAAGTGGAAGATGGCGTTGTACTTAGCAGCGATCGCGCGGATCTTATCCAACTGAGCGATGATGCCGTCCATCGAGAAGACACCGTCCGTGGAGATCAGCTTAATCTTAGCGCCGTCAGCGTCAGCTTGTTGGAGCTTAGCTTCCAGGTCAGCCATGTCATTGTTGTTATAGCGATAGCGCTTAGCCTTGCAGAGGCGGACACCGTCGATGATGGAAGCGTGGTTGAGAGAGTCAGAGATGATGGCGTCATCAGGGCCGAGGAGAGCTTCGAAGAGACCGCCGTTAGCGTCGAAGCAAGAGCCGTAGAGGATGGTGTCTTCGGTGCCGAGGAAGTTGCTCAAGCGTTCTTCGAGGGCCTTGTGGAGGGTTTGGGTGCCGCAGATGAAGCGGACAGAAGCGACGCCGAAGCCCCAGCGCTTGATGGCATCGCGGGCAGCTTCCATAACTTCGGGGTGGTTAGCCAAGCCGAGGTAGTTATTGGCGCACATGTTGATGACGGAGCGGCCGTCCTTCAGGGTGACTTGGGAATACTGTTGGGAGTCGATAAAGCGTTCGCTCTTATACAATCCTTGCGTGCGCAAGTCAGCCAAGGTCTCATTGAGAGCCGTCTTAAATTCTGCTGGTATCATAAAGATTCAATGATAGAGGTTCAACATAACGGGACGCTTATCAGGAAGCTTATCCCGGACGTTAATGCGTTCAGTCTACCACTCTCCGCCACCCACTCAAGCGAAAGCTAAGGGGCGAGAGACAAAGTTGTGCATTTGTTGACTGATTGGCACAATAAATGGTTGACCAAGGGGAGGATGTGGGCATGATGGCGACACTCAAATCTTGGCTCCGCAAGAGCCGCGGTAATCACCAACAACCCACCATCAACGTGTCATATTCAATAACGCGGGAGCCCATCCCGAGGGGACTCCTATGTCTAGTCATGTGCCTGGCCTTTGCCATCGAAGGCCTATTTTTCATCGGCCAGGTGATGTATCCCGACCTGCACACTGATCCGCTGGCGACATCGTTTTGCCAGCAGAACGACTTTATGTGCGAGTGGAGGGGCGAGCTGTTGGACTTCAAGCGAGTGATGATTCCGGTGGTCGTCCTGCTGATGTATTGGTCGCTGTACCAGGCGTTCACGCTGATGCAGTGGCAGGCGGAAAAGCGAGGGTACGACGTGCCACGGGCGGGGGCGCTGGTGGTGCTTCTGTGCGTGTGGTTGGTGCTGTACGAAGGGCTGACCATTGTGGCGAGCAAGTGGGGACTGCCGGGGTGGCTGGAGGGCGTGCCGGTGCGAGAGATCTTGCTGATTGGGTACGTGGTGCTGTGTTTTGTGGTGTTGGGGCTGTTGCAGCGGGAGAACGTGACGAACAGTCCGCACCTGCACAGCGCACTGATCGGGTGGTTCATCTACAGCCTGGACATCGTGGCGAGCAGCGTCCTGGCGCTGAGGCCGAGTTTGTTGCCGTTTCATCCGGAGCTACTCCTCAGCGCGTTGGCGTTAGGGAAGCTGGTTGCGATCCTGCTGTTCACGACGTCCGTGAATGCGGGGCTGCGGTATGCGAAGCACTA
>CAYNVM010000074.1:4213-6146 GCA_964400645.1 uncultured Akkermansia sp.
GGGGAGAAAGGCCTTGATGTCCTTGACCCGGGGGCAGGTATACGGTAGGAGAAAGGGGTCATGAACGAACTGAAGGGAGCGTGTATTATCGGGCAATCAGGAGGGCCAACCGCCGTGATCAACGCCAGTGCTTTGGGAGCTATTGAAGCCGCCCTGAAGGCCGAGCAGATCACCCACGTGTACGGGGCGGCGTACGGCATTGAGGGCGTCCTTTCCGAGAGACTGTACGACTTGGACTTGGAAGACCCGGCCGAATTGGCCTTGCTCAAGAACACCCCGGCGTCCGCTCTGGGTTCATGTCGCTACAAGATGGCCGACTTCAAGGTGGACGACACCGACTACAAGCGCTTGCTGGAAGTTTTTCGCAAGTACGACGTCCGCTACTTTTTCTACAACGGCGGGAACGACTCGATGGACACGTGCAACAAGATCTCCAAGTTCATGCAGCAATCGGGGTATGAATGCCGCGTGATTGGGATTCCGAAGACCATCGACAACGACCTGTTTGGGACGGACCACTGCCCAGGGTTTGGGTCGGCGGCGAAGTTCATTGCGACATCGTGCATGGAGATTTACCGCGACCTGTGCGTGTACGAGAAAGGGCGCGTGACCATCGTCGAGATCATGGGGCGCCACGCCGGATGGTTGGCGGCCTCCGCTGCCTTGGCGACGAACGCCGGGGCCGGTCCCGACCTGATTTACTTGCCCGAAGTGGACTTTGACATGGAGCAATTTTTGAGCGACGTCGAGCGGATTTACCGCGCGAAAGGGTGCTGCATGGTGGCCGTCTCCGAAGGGATTCACGACGCCGACGGGCACTTCATTGCCGACGCAGGCGTGGCCGGCACCGACATGTTTGGGCACACCCAGTTGGGGGGCCTGAGCGCCGCATTGTCCGCGATTGTCAACCAGCGCACGGGGATTAAAGTGCGCGGGATCGAGCTCTCCTTGCTGCAGCGCTGTGCGTCGCACATAGCATCCAACACCGACATCGAAGAAGCCTATTTGGCCGGGAAGACAGCGGTGGAAGCGGCGGTAGCGGGCGACACCGACAAGATGGTGGCGTTCCAGCGCCGTTATGAGGACGGGCAGTACGTCTGCGATGCGCAGTTGATCAACCTGACCGACGTGGCGAACGTCGAGAAGTTGGTGCCGAGAGAATGGATCAACGCCGCCGGCAACGGGTTGGAACAGGCGATGATCGACTACCTGCTGCCACTGATTCAGGGCGAAGCGCACGTGGCGACGGAGCAATCCTTGCCCCGATTTGCCCAGCTCAAGTTGGTGCAGGCCAGCGTCTGAGGCGATTATTTAGCGTGCTGAGCACGAACGAGACAGGCATCCGAGGGAATCGGGTGCCTGTTTTGAATTTATGGGGTTGAGGGTGAAATATGGGGCGGATCTCATCAAGAAAGGCCCCGTTTTATTCCTTGCCTTGGTAGGTTGAATTGTTGTAGGAGTCAGGGTTGGATATTCAGTGATATAATAATGAGTATTGATCTGAAGGAGGTAATATACAGATGATCATAGAAGATGTAAGAACGCTCGATTTTGATTCGCCTGGAGACTTAAGTAACACGGAACCCATTAGTTTTGAATGTTTTGGGGTGTGGCGAGATTTCAAAGATTCATGGGTTGGGCTGTATTACACCTTTGTGAAGCTCCTGTACATGGGAGGGTATGACGACGATTTTAAGGAGTATATCAACACCAATATCTCCGCGCCGGAATTATTTGTCTACGACTTTGTTGATGAAGATTATTCAGTTTATCTGAGCAAGTCAGTTAAAGTCAGTGAAAACTTTTACTTGAGAACAGACCTGACGGCGGATGAGGTTGTCGAAAAGATGAACTGCATCATCAATTTGTTCAATCTCAACAGGGATAAAATAACGATCAAGTACTCCGGCGTTGGAGCGCGCGCTGCGATGAC
>CAYNVM010000075.1:0-6093 GCA_964400645.1 uncultured Akkermansia sp.
CGGCAAGAACCACCGCACGCAAACGCACGACCATGAATACCACCCAGCAAGTAGGAGAGACCGCACCGCGGATTTCACGTATTGAAGAACTGTACGGTAAGGACGTTTTCAGTTTGAAGACGATGAAGACGTACCTTTCCAAAGACGTCTACAAGAAGTTGCAAGGGACGATCAAGAAGGGGAGCAAGCTTGACCCTACCATTGCTAACGACGTGGCACAGGCCATGAAGCAGTGGGCCATCGACCAAGGGGCTACTCACTACACACACTGGTTCCAGCCACTTAATGACGCCACTGCTGAAAAGCATGAAGCCTTCCTCGAAATGGATGGCGATACCCCCACTCTTGAATTCTCAGGCAAGAGCCTTGTTCAAGGTGAACCTGACGCCTCTAGCTTCCCCTCTGGCGGTCTTCGTGCCACCTTTGAAGCTCGCGGTTACACAGCATGGGATCCCACGAGCCCAGCTTTCATCAAGCGCACAGATGGTCACGCAACCCTCTGCATCCCCACGGCATTCTGCTCATACACGGGTGAAGCTCTCGACAAGAAGACTCCCCTTCTCCGTTCAATGGCTGCCGTAACCAAGCAAGCTCAGCGCATTCTTGCCTGCTTCGGAGAAAGCCCAGACATCCCCGTTTCCTCCAACCTCGGTTCTGAACAAGAATATTTCTTGGTCGACCTCAAGCTCTACAACAAGCGTCCTGACCTCATCATGTGTGGTCGCACTCTCTTCGGCAATGTGCCACCGAAGCACCAGCAGATGGAAGACCACTACTTCGCTAGCATCAAGGAACGCATCCTCAACTTCATGGCTGATGTTGACGAAGCTCTCTGGCGCTTGGGCATCCCTGCCAAGACCCGTCACAATGAAGTGGCTCCTGCTCAGTTCGAAATTGCTCCTATCTTTGAAGGACTCAACCTGGCTGTAGACCACAACATGCAGCTGATGGATGTCCTTCGCAAGACCGCCATCAAGCACGGCTTTGCTTGCCTCCTCCATGAAAAGCCCTTTGATGGAATCAACGGCTCTGGCAAGCACAACAACTGGTCGCTCGGTGCTCCTGGCTACGGTAGCTTGCTCAACCCTGGTAAGAGCCCTCACGAAAACGCCATCTTCCTCACTATCCTCGGTGCAGTCATCGAAGCCGTCGACACGCACGCAGATCTCCTGCGCGCTTCCATCGCTAAGGCTGGCAACGACCACCGTCTTGGTGCCAACGAAGCTCCTCCTGCCATTATCTCCGTCTACCTCGGCGACCAGCTCGATGAAGTCATCCGCCAACTCGAAAGCGGTGAATCTGGCTCATCCCATGCCGGTGGTACAATGAAGATCGGGGTTGATTCTCTCCCTGAATTCCCATTGGACACGTCTGACCGTAACCGCACGAGCCCCTTCGCTTTCACTGGCAACAAGTTCGAATTCCGCGCTGTGGGTTCTTCCCAGACCTGCGCATGGCCAATGACTGTCCTCAACACCATCGTTGCTGAAGCCCTTGACCGCATCGCCACGGAACTTGAACCTTCTGTCGGCAAGCCTGAATTCAGAGATAACCTCCAAGCCATCCTTCGCGATATCATCGCCAAGCACAAGAAGGTGATCTTCAATGGCAATGGCTACAGCGAAGACTGGGTCAAGGAAGCTGAACGTCGCGGTCTGCCTCATCTGCGCACGACCCCTGAAGCTCTCCAAGTCCTCGAAAAGGATTCCACCATCAAGCTCTTCAATGACTACAATGTCATGTCCCCATCCGAACTTCATGCTCGCTATGAAACTCAGATGGAAATCTATGACAAGGAGATTGACATTGAGACAAAAACAGCCATCGAAATGGTGGAAACTCAGTACATTCCAGCTATCGCTCAGAACCTTCGCCAGCTCCACGGCACCATCTCTGCCATTCGTGGCAACCATGGTACCCATGGTCTCGAATGCTTGACTCGCCGTGCTGATGAAATCGGTACTCTCTGCGATCAGCTCCCTGCTGAACTCGACCGCCTCAAAGCAAGCGAATCCTCGGAAGACCGCAAGGCCGCCATGGAAGCACTTCGCGTCACAATCGACTCGCTCGAAAAGATCACGGATCACGACCTCTGGCCTGTTCCTACATACGCACAATTGCTTTATATTCGCTAAAGAACTAACATCCAAATAACAACCCGCCCTGCGTCGTTACTAACGGCGCAGGGCTCCCAATCCACCTCCAGAACGATGCAGCACAGCACTTATTATCCAAATCCTCAAGGTCTTTACGATCCATCCCAAGAGCACGACGCCTGTGGCGTAGGTATGGTTTGTGATATTAAGGGGAAACCCTCCCACGATGTCGTCATTAAAGGGATGACCGTCTTGGAACGTCTCCTTCACCGTGGCGCTGCCGGGAGCGATCCCGATACAGGGGATGGTGCGGGTATTCTCATTCAACTCCCCCACGAGTTCTTTGTCGCTAATTGCCCAGACCTCCATCTCCCCGACCAAGGGAAATACGGGGTTGGGTGTTTCTTCTTACCGACAGATCCAGAACTCGCAGCCCAGTGCCGTCAGGCCACGGAGGAAATCGCCACTCAAGAAGGCTGGAATCTGCTCGGTTGGCGTACCGTACCCGTGGTCCTCTCGGCGATCGGCACCATGGCTCGCGCTTCCGCTCCTCTTATCGAACAGGTGTTTGTTACGCCGACCTCTCCTCTGGAAGGCGATGAGCAGGAACGCGCGCTCTACCTCCTCCGCAAGCGCATCGAATCTCGGGTTGAGGAACTCCTCCCCGACCTCGGTGACCGCTTCTACATCGCTAGCCTCTCAAGCCGTACCCTCGTCTATAAAGGGCTGCTCAAAGCTCCCCAACTCCCACGCTTCTACCAAGACCTTACCGACCCTCGTCTGAAGTCTGCGGTCGCAGTCGTTCACCAACGCTACTCAACAAACACCTTCCCGTCTTGGCCTCTGGCTCACCCCTTCCGATTCATCGCCCACAATGGCGAAGTCAATACAATCAAGGGTAATGTCAACCAAATGAAGTCGCGCGAGCAATCGCTTGCTTCCCCTCTTTTCGGCGACCGCATTCACGATCTCTTCCCTATCATCCGCCCAGGTCAGAGCGACTCCGCTTGCCTCGACAACGTTCTGGAACTCCTCACCCAGTCTGGCCGTAGCTTGCCTCATGCCATGATGATGCTCATTCCCCAAGCATGGGGCGCTAAGCACTTCATGGGTGAAGACGTCCGTGGCTTCTTTGACTTCCATGCTGGCGTGATGGAACCTTGGGATGGTCCCGCCGCTGTCTGCTTTACCGATGGCCGTGGTGCAGGGGCTATGGTTGACCGCAATGGTCTCCGCCCTGCTCGCTACACCGTCACCAAAGATGGCCTCCTCATCGTCGCTTCTGAAACAGGCGTTGTCGATGTCGATCCTGCTGCTGTCCAACATCACGGTTGCTTGCACCCTGGCCAAATGCTCTGGCTCGATTTCGCTGAAGGCCGAATCGCTTACGATGCCGAAATCAAAACCAAGGTGGCTCGACTTCGTCCCTACCGCCGTTGGTGCCAAGAAAACCGCATTCACGTCCACGGCTTCTTTGATTCAGTCATGAGTCCAGACGTTCACCGCGAAGATCTGGTGAGTCGCCAACTCAGCTTCGGATACACTCGCGAAGACCTCGATCTCATCCTTGCTCCGATGGCACGCACAGCTCTCGAACCTCTCGGTTCCATGGGCAATGACGCGGCTCTTTCGGTGATGTCAGATCGTCCCCAACTCCTCTTCAACTACTTCAAGCAACTCTTCGCCCAGGTCACGAACCCACCTATCGACCCCATCCGCGAAGAACTCGTGATGTCGCTGACCACCTTCATCGGCAATCACCCCAATATTCTCGATGAAAATCCAGGGATGGCTCGACTCATCAAGTTGGAACGCCCCATCCTGACGGAATGTGACCTCAGCCGTCTCCGCGAATGTAAGGAAATCGACTTCCGCTCAGCCACCCTCAGCATGAGCTTTGATCCATCTGCTGACAACGCCCTCGTCGATGGCGTGGCTCGACTCTGCAAGGAAGCTGAACGAGCCGTTCGCAATGGTCACTCCATCCTCGTTCTCTCTGATGCCGACCTGCAACCAGGTCTCATGCCCATTCCTTCACTCCTGGCCGTAGCATCCGTCAATGCTCACTTGGTCCGCCACGGTTTGCGCACAAGCACAGGGCTCATCATTCACACAGGCGAAGCTCGTGAAACCATGCACTTCGCCCTCCTCCTCGGCTATGGTGCCACCGCTATTTGCCCTTATCTTGCCCTCGAAACGGTGACCAACCTCTGGAGCACAGGCGCTCTCGGTGATGAAATCTCTGAAACCAAGGCGCTCGCCAACTACATCAAGGCACTCGACAAGGGCCTGCTCAAAATCATGAGCAAGATGGGGATTTCCACCCTGCGTAGCTACCGTGGGGCTCAGGTCTTCGAAGCCATTGGTCTTTCCAAGGAACTCGTCGATCGCTTCTTCCCTGGCACCTCGTCTCGTGTCGGCGGTATCGGCATCGATGGTATCCAACGTGAAACTATCGCCCGAGTTGAGCAAGGCCATCAAGGAGCCACAGAACTAGAACAAGCAGGTATCTACAAGTACAAGAAAGGTGGTGAAAAGCACCTCTGGACCTCTGAACTGATCGGTCTCTTCCAACGTGCCGTCCGCAATGCCGACTACGAAAAGTTCAAGGCATTCACCTCAGGCATGGATGACGCCGCCAAGAACCTCTGCACGCTCCGCGGTCTCTTTAAGTTCCGTCCTACCACGGCCATTGACATCCATGAAGTAGAACCTGCCACGGCCATCGTTAAGCGCTTCGTTTCTGGTGCTATGTCCTTGGGTGCTATCTCTAAGGAAGCGCACGAAAGCATCGCCATTGCCATGAACCGCTTGGGGAGCATGTCTAACTCTGGCGAAGGTGGTGAAGATCCCGCTCGCAATATTCCCCTTGAAAATGGCGACTCTCTCTGCTCGGCCATCAAGCAAATCGCCTCTGGCCGTTTCGGCGTCACTGCCGAGTATCTCGCCCATGCTCGCGAGCTCCAGATCAAGATCGCTCAGGGGGCCAAGCCTGGTGAAGGCGGCCAACTTCCTGGCGTCAAGGTCAACGACGAGATCGCTCGCGTCCGCCACTCCACTCCAGGCGTCACGCTCATCTCACCTCCTCCTCACCACGACATTTACTCGATTGAGGACTTGGCAGAACTCATCTACGACCTCAAGAACGCCAACCCAGAGGCTCGTATCTCGGTGAAGCTCGTCTCTGAAGTCGGCGTTGGCACCGTTGCCGCAGGCGTTGCCAAGGGTGGTGCTGATATGGTGCTTGTCTCTGGCTATGACGGTGGCACTGGGGCCTCTCCGCTCACGTCCATTAAGCACGCAGGGATGCCCTGGGAACTCGGCATTGCTGAAGCCCAGCAAACGCTCGTCATGAACAACCTTCGTGGCTCGGTCCGACTCCAAGTTGACGGCCAACTGAAGACAGGTCGCGACGTCGTCATTGCCACGCTCCTTGGTGCAGAAGAATACGGCTTTGCCACCTCAGTCCTCATTGCCATGGGGTGCGTCCTCATGCGCGTCTGCCAGAAGAACAGCTGCCCGGTCGGTGTCGCCACGCAAGATCCTGAGCTTCGCAAGAGATTCAAGGGCAAGCCCGAATACATCATCAACTTCCTCATGTTCGTCGCTGAAGAAGTTCGCGAGTACCTCGCCCAACTCGGCCTCCGTTCGCTCGATGAAGCCGTCGGTCGCACAGACCTCTTGGACATCAACAGCGCCATCGATTACTGGAAGACACAAAATCTCGACTTCAGCAACATCTTGGCCACAGTCGCCCACGCACCTGAAGCCCCCGTCCGCTACGTCACTCCATACGACCACGGCGTCGAGAAGTTCTTCGACCAACGCTTCTTGGAATTTGCCCAGCCATCCCTCGAGCAAGGTCGCCCCATGGAAGCAGCCTTCCCTGTCGCTAACACAGATCGCGCTGTCGGCACGCTCCTCTCCTATGAGACGGCACGCCGTTACGGTCACGCTGGTCTCCCTGACGACACCATCCGCCTGAACTTCCGTGGCA
>CAYNVM010000076.1:0-5810 GCA_964400645.1 uncultured Akkermansia sp.
AACGCTGGAGATCGCCCATTCCGCCACTTTGGTTCTCCATCTACCTACGCTCCAGCTCCTGCTACGAGATATACTGAGCCCAACAACGACAGCACCATCTATGGTCTGAAGTATGGCTTCGGTATTACTGGTATCTATGGAGTAACTAATGCCAAACTTGATGAATTAGATTTCCCAGATTTGGCTGGTGCCATTGTCGATTTCCATATTGACGTTCCCACCGAAACAGTTACTCACGAATTCTCTTTTAATTTGGGATTCATGACAGGTGATGAAACAAAGGGTTATGGAGATGGATACTCTGAAAAGCTTGATCATGACTCGACCACGGTAACAGTTGGCTACAAGCTCATCATTCCAACTTCAGACGTAGTCGATGTCTATGTGGGTGCCAAGTTGGGTGCTTCTTACAATAAGTTGAAATATACAGAAACATACGATGGAGACTCTGATTCAGCAACAGTCCACCACGACTGCTTCACTGCATCGTTACTTGCTGGTTTGAGATTCAATGTTTCTGAACGAGTAAACATCAACCTTGGCTACGAACTCTACATCCCAACGGGTGACTGGTACGAAGACGAAGAAGTTAGTATTTCTACTAAGCCTTACCACTGCGTCACTCTTGGTGTTGGCGTGAATTTCTAATACTATCAGTTAGTAATTTACCTACAGCCGATCTTCCTTGATGGGAGGTCGGCTGATTTATTTGAGAGTAGCTTGACAAGGTAAGGATTAAGTCCTAGATACTGGCAAAAATCTGCTATTCTTTGGCAATTTATTCATTCCATTTTCACAGGGCAATGAAAACAAGTACATTATTCGCTGTTGCAGGAGTTGCCTCCTTGGCAACTCTAGCTCCTATTCAAGCCGCCCAGACGGTAGAGAACTCCCAGAAGTCTGAAAATTGGAACGAGGTCAGTCCTTTGGATCCGCGCTTTACCAATGTCGTCCCGAACTACACCCAGCGACAAGGGATTATCTTTGGTGGTGGGATTCGTGGAGTCTACGGAAACAATGGACAGGAACTCTATGGTTTTGACTTACCTTCAGTAGGTGGTGTTCAAGCGGATGTCCACCTCGAATTTATTGGCGAAAAGGTATCCCATGAGATTTCACTTAATTTCAGCTATCTCTATGGCAAGCGAACCGAAGATGCTCTCTACATCGACGAACGAGATAGAATTCCAGGAGATTTGACCTTCAAGACGGAATCAACAGCCTTTGCGCTCGGCTACCTGCTCAACATAGCTCCCAAGGAACGTACGACATTTTACGTCGGAGCCAAAGCTGGGATTTCACTGAATACGTTCAAAGAATCATTCTCCGTGCCTCATTGGGGAGATATCATCTCCAATACAACTCACCACAACTGTTTTACCCCATCGTTTTTGGCAGGTGTCAAAATCCATGCAACAGAAAGGGTAATGTTCACCGTAGGCTATGAACTCTACATACCTACTGGTCAAATGGCAGGCCATCATATCGATCCCTACCACTGTGCCGCCATTGGTTTGACCTTCGATTTCTAATCAGTACGTTGACTGACGTACCGCAATAAACCCTCCGAGGCTCACCTCGGAGGGTTTAGTTTTGCATTACCACCATGAAATGATGAACATAAATTACACCGAAAAAAGGAGATTTAGGCGCGTCGGTTCTTGAGGACGAGCATGGCTTGTCTGTGACCTTGAGCAGCGGCCTTCTTGTACCAGTTCAACGACTGTCTGATGCTTTTCTTAACACCCAAGCCCTGCCCATAGAGAACACCAAGCGTGTATTGAGATTCTGGCACACCATTTTGAGCGGCCTTCTCATACCATTGGAAAGAAATCTCGTGATTGAGTTCAACGCCAAACCCATTGCGATAGCAGTCGCCTAGGCGATGCATCGCTACAGCATCGCCATGGCCAGCAGCTCGTTTGTACCACCCAACGGCTTGAGCGTAATCCTGAGCAACACCCTTGCCACTGAAATAAGCTTCACCGATGTTAAACTCAGCCAGATGGTGCCCTTGGGCAGCCGCCATATTGAAATATTCGAGAGACTTCTGAAGATCGACAGCAACAACATCACCTTTCGCATAGGAAACGCCCAGACTGTACTGTGCAGCGGCCTCACCCAATGACGCGGATTCAGTCATCCATCGGATAGCTTCCTTATCGTCCTTGATCACACCATGCCCAGAGTAGTAGCAACAACCAAGATTGTACATGGCGCGTGATTCCTTTTGCTCAGCCGCCTTCTTGTACCAGGACACAGCCGTCAGCGGATTGCGAGAAACACCGTCGCCATATTGGTACATCATTCCCAAGTGCGTTTGAGCCATGGGGTAGCCAACTTCCGCTGCCTTCGTCATCCATTGAGCCGCCTTGCGAAGGTTACGACTAAGCCCCGTCCCGTAAGAGTAGCAAAGGCCTACACGCCATTGAGCTGGGACATAGTCTGCTTCCGCTGCCTTTAGGAACCACTGAGCAGCCATTTTGAAGTTCTTATGAACGCCCTGTCCCTCCAAATAGCAATCGCCTGTCTTATACTGCGCCTCAGCAATGTTTTGTTCAGCGGCTTGGCGGAACCAAGCGACGGCTCGAGAAGCATCTGTTTCAGTTCCCAAACCATCCATGTAGCAATACCCCAAAGCCAACTGAGCAGGTCCATACCCTTTCTGGGCTGCCTTCAGGTACAATTCAAAGGCTTTTGTTTGGTCTTGAGGAACGCCTAAGCCCTTCTCATAGCACTGAGCCAAGTTCGTCATTCCTTCCACATAGCCCATATCAGATGCCTTTTGGTAACACTGAAAAGCTCGGCTCATATTCTGAGGGCAATGCTCCCCTACGGAGTACACAACCCCCAACTTAAACAATGCCTTCGCATTGTTGAGACGAGCAGCGTGCTTTAAGAAATCTAACCCTTTGACGGTGTCTTGCGGTATTCCTTGTCCCTTCAGGTACATCTCACTAAGAGCCGTCATGGCATCCGTGTCGCCAGCCTGGGCGGCTTTATCATACCAATAGAGCGCCTGAGTCAGATCTTGATCGACCCCTTCTCCATCAGCGTAGCACTTACCTAAGTTATATTGAGAAACTGTATTTCCTTTTTCCGCAGCTCGACGGAAGAGGCGCACCGCTTCTTCCTTGTCCTCGCGAACGCCGTCGCCTGTGAAATAGAGAAGAGCCAAGCTCGCAATAGCATCAGATACATTTTCTTTGGCAGCCATCTGATACCAATAAGCAGCTTTACGAGCATCCTTCTGCACGCCTTTGCCGAGTGCATAGAACATCCCCACCAAAAACTGAGCTTGGGTTTCACCTTGCTCTGCTGCTTTGGTCAGCCAGTAAATGGCTTGTACCATGTCCGTAGACACGCCGTCCCCATTGTAATAGCAACAACCTAAATTGAACTGGGCCGGGACATAGCCCTGTTCTGCGGACTTGCGGTACCAATAAACCGCCTCATCCTTATCGACAACCACACCACCCTCTCCCTCATCATAGCAAGCTCCGAGATCAAACTGCGCAACACGATCCCCATCTTCAGCTTTTTCCTGAATCTCTCTCAAACTTCTAGAGGGAGCCTGCAGGAAACCTGAATTGTACAGGCTGGAATCCAGCGGGGATAAGTCGTGTATGGTCTTCATGTCAGTGTGATGCTCGAATAGTCTTTCATGGTCTTGTCTGGTTTTCTTTACGTTTCTTGGTTACTGACCAAGATAACTAGTTGGATGGCAGATGTTTGATGGAGCCTGATGAACGACTACAATGCAGGTCTCCAGACCTCAATTAGAACTTTCCTAAATAAGAATCAATAAAATTTGCATGGTAACGTGAAAATTACCAATATTTCTTGTCATAATGCCAAATATACCCAAGTTTTTTTCACCGGGCCCCCTACTCTTGATGACTCAGAATAAGTCGATAGCAGTACATCTATTTTTCTAAAATAATTTTTATAGACGGAGTCCATCATGACAATTGCTAATTGGGGTAACAGACTTCAGCTAGTTTCCTAAGGATTAGTTAACCGAGCCCCAGACAGTCTGGATGACCTCTTCATATTATAGCCCAACTCTCCCTCACAATATTCGAGTGAGTAATGTGACCCTGTGATGACACTCATTTCCCAAGCATGAAGGAAACTAAGGTATCAGAGGCACATGAAAACGCCGACGTTAAGGAGTTTGCTAGCTCCAAGAAATCCTAGCCAATTTTCTCCCTGCGCATGATTTCCGAGAGCACAAGATAGAGATCCGTCTTATTGACCACGCCATCTAAATGGCCCGAGGACGAATCAACAAGAGCCAGAGATTCTGCCTGGCCTTTCTTAGAAAAGATATCGAGTGCCTCAGGTAACTTCATCTCAGGCTTCAGCGTGGGGAGATTGTTGCGAGTGACATCTCGCGCCAAAACGGCATAGGCCAACTGCTCGTCCTTTGTATTGGCAAAGGCTTGGATGTCGGAGGTCATGATCGCCCCCATGTACTTCCCTGTATCAGAGGCCACAAAAATGGTCTGGGATGGATTCTTCAACAGGGTGCTAGCTACCGTACCAAAGTTGTCGTTGGGCTCAACTGTTGGGGGCAGTTTGCGGGCGATGTCCTTGAGGAAGACATCTTGAAGAGGCTTAGAGAAAATGCTTTGTGGACCCAAAGCCAAGGAGTCGTGATACATGGACTCCACTTTCATGAGTCGCGAGAAAGCCGACGAAACAACCACGCCGATGATGAGAGGGAAAATGAGTTGCCCTGCAAGAGTGAACTCGATGACAAGAAGGAGCGAGGTCATGGGAGCATTGGCCGCCGTTGTAAAGAAAGCAGCCATCCCAACCAAAGAATAGGCAATCGCATAGTCCTCAGGGAAACCGAGCCAATTCATGGCAAAGTTGAACAAGAAGCCAATCATGGCGCCAATGGTCAAACTCGGCGTCAGAGCACCACCAACGGTTCCCACACCAAAGACGATGGCCACAGCCATGACCTTCAAGCACAGGAGAAGCGCCGCATAATCAAGCGTGAAACTGGAGTTAACGAGGCCTCGAATCATGTGCCTTCCGTTGCCCACAATTTCGGGGAACCAAATGGCAATGACACCCACCATGGCTCCAGCAAGAGCCAATCGCACGGGAAGCCACTGCCGGCGTCCATTGAGCAACGACCTCGATTTTTTCAGGAGCCAGAGCCACCCTTTAGCGCAGAGAGCAGCCACAATACCGAGGACAATACAACTGACGGCGATGCGCATACCATCATTGCCCAAGGTGATGTTGCCTGTCACTTGATAAATAGGCGTTGGATCTTGGAAATAACTGGTCGTCAAGTAACCAGCGCAACTAGCCACAAGCAAGGGAGCCAGGAAGTCAATAGTGAGAGCCCCCAAGACAATTTCGCCCACAAAGAGCCCTCCCGACAGAGGTGTGTGGAAAGCAGCCGCCATACCTGATGCAGCAGCACAAGCCACGATAAGTCTTAAGCGTGGTGCGGAAAGATGGCAATGGCGCCCAATGAGAGAGGCCGCCACGGCTGAAGTTTGGATAAGAGGGCCTTCTCGGCCAATGGCAGCGCCCGAGCCAATGGTAAAGACTGCAGAAAGGCTTCGCAATAGACTCGGCTTGGCCGGAACATACCCATCGCCAAGAGCCACAGCTTCCATGTATTCCGTCGCTTTTGTTGGCACAAAACGGTGCGTGAACAGCAGAGTGAAGCCAGCAAAAAGGCCACCAATTGTGGGGACGAGGATGCGGTGCCATTCAGGGATCACCTTGAAGGCCTCCATCTGATCCAAGCCCACGCGCCACGTCAAAACTGTTTGGACGAG
>CAYNVM010000077.1:0-5762 GCA_964400645.1 uncultured Akkermansia sp.
TAACCCTCCGATTTGGATCAGGAACATGACAAATACCTTACCTGTCATCGTATATTCCGCAGCAAAGTTAACTGTCGAAAGCCCCGTCACGGTGACAGCACTAGCACTCGTAAACAAGGCATCTAAAAAGCTCACATGATCCACGGTGGAATTGGGCAACATAAGTAAACCTGCTCCGACCAAAATCAAAAGCATCATCGACAGAATGAACTGAACAGCAGGCGGAATACCATCTCGGAGTCCAAGGAATCCAGGGGTCTTGTTGGAAGCCCGCTTCACTCTTGTTTCCTGACGAATCACCCATTGGAAAACATGCGTCAGTGAAACAAGCATGGGTATCACAACCAATGCAGTTGTGATTGCTAGGCGAATCATCTCTGCCTGGCTTCGTTCATCCTCAGGCATTCCCTCTTCGCTGTAGAGGAGGTAGAAAATGAGGGAGCAAGCCGCAATCCTCACTAGCAATAACCACAATGAGACATCTGCCAGTTCTCGACCAAATGACTTCAGACCGTCCCATATGATCCTGCAGAAGCCCCTTGAAGATGAGCTTTCTTCCCCCACCAATACCTGATGGTTTTTCTTCTTTTTTGAAGAGTCTGCCGAGCTAGGTCGTTGGAGATATTCTCCGATGAATCCAACAACATACACGAGCAGAGAGACGGTCATGCATAAGCCAGCCAACTCGTACTCATCTTGGCTCATAGGCCACCCTAGTTCCCATAAGTCAGATACAACAAGCCCACCCAATCCGATCAGAGAGAGCCGATTGAACAAACCGAACTTGTTTTGAGAACCTTCCATAAAGCAAAATATTTGCTGATAATGGGTAGAAATAGGATTCTATCTCTTATCCCATCTCTCTCAAGTGCAATTTAGACTTTCACTCGTCTAGAAAAACTGGCTTCATAAAGCCGTGCTGGCAAAACGCATTATTCCCTGTCTGGATGTTACTGGAGGTCGAGTCGTCAAAGGTACGAACTTTGTCAACTTGCGAGACGCAGGCGATCCTGTCGCCTGTGCCATGGCCTATGATGCTCAAGAGGCGGATGAACTCGTCTTTTTGGACATCACTGCCTCATCTGATGGGCGTTCGACAATGGTGGATGTTGTTCGTCGCACTGCAGCCTGTTGTTTTATGCCTCTCACCGTTGGTGGAGGAATTCGTCGAGTCGAAGATATGCGCGAGATGCTTCTCGCTGGTGCCGACAAAGTTTCCCTCAATACAGCAGCCATCCAACGCCCAGACTTGATCAATGAAGGTGCTACAGCCTTCGGGAGCCAATGCATTGTCGTTGCCATTGATGCCAAAAAGACGTCAGATCAGCACTGGGAAGTTTCTACTCACGGTGGCCGTAAGTTTGTGGGGTTAGATGCTATTGAATGGGCAAAGGAAGCTGAACGTCGTGGAGCTGGTGAGATTTTGCTAACAAGCATGGATGCTGATGGAGCAAAAACTGGTTACGACATCGAGTTAACCAGAGCCGTCAGTGAAGCTGTGCGCATCCCTGTGATCGCCAGTGGTGGTGCAGGCAACCTTGACCACATGGTAGATGTTTTACAGTATGGCAAGGCTGACGCCGTATTGGCCGCCTCTATCTTCCATTTCGGGGAGTACACAATTCCCCAAGCGAAAGAGTATTTCAGATCAAAGGGAATCCCTGTTCGACCTATCTGCTGATGAGGAGAGCAAATCCCCTCCCTAAGCAACAGACTCCTGTTAGAATAGCAGAAGAACTGGGTTTTCTAGCAATGTCTTAAACTCAGCTGCAATGCGTGCTGCACTATCCCAATCTAAAGTTGAAGCATTCAAATAGATTGTCACAGGGAGAAGCAACTTAGAAACAGGTCGACCTGCTTCAATACTCAATTTAGAGCTAGTACCTCCAAGAGCAACAAGTGCCGCTGGGACATCAGGAAGCTGATTGCGTACTTCCTTAAGCACTACCCCAGCATCACACAAGAGTAGATTTGTATTAGACTCACAGCAGGGTTCTCCTGCTTCCACACCCAAACGCTTCAATGCAATCTTATAGATACTCTTCTTAGAAGCATTAGGAATAGATACCTTCAAATCCCCCTGGTGAGAGATCATCATCAAGTTGATCTCATCATGAAGCCACTCAGGCACCAATTTACACGCCCTAACAGAAGCACGAGCGACGTAGTCGAAGAGGCTAAAACGACCTCCCATCAGCTTTTCACACTGCACGGCAATGGGAATACTGATCTTTGCCAGTTCAGACATGTCCGCATTGAAGGAAAAGACAAAGAAGTCTCCTATACGAGCGACAACAGAAGCAACCTTCGGGTCTACATCTGCCACCTTCATAATAGGATAATCCTCGGATTTTCCATGCCCCACGTCTGCCTTCAGAACGTCTGCCGACATGATTTTGCCACGAGGTCCAGACCCTTTGATGAGAGAACAATCAACATGTCTATCTTTTGCAATCTTCCTCGCCAGAGGACTAATCAATATTGGTTCTGACGAACCTTCTGCAATCACCTCATGGCTCAACAAAGCTAAAGCTTGGCCCTCAGAAACAGGAGCTCCTTCTTTGGCCAAAATTGCTTTGATCACACCACTATCAGCCACCAACAACTCTATTACTGTTCCGTCAACTTCAACCTCTGCAATAAGGTCGCCCTTAGATACGGAATCTCCAGCACTTTTTGCCCAACGCGTGACTATACCCTGAGTCATCGTGTCTGATAGACGTGGCATTTCAATCTTGATAGACATATCGGCAATCGTTACGGGCGCTATCATGCCACAGTCTCAACCTGTGGTTCAACGCTTCTTCTATAAAAATACTCCGATGAGCTTCAATTGCGCTCATCGGAGTAACAACTTATCCTTTTAGAATCCTATGAGACTTTATTAGGCACTGTATTTAACAGAACCATCAATAAATACCTTAGCAGTACTAAAGTCATCATTCAGCAAGACAAGGTCAGCCGTAAAGCCAGGAGCAATCTTGCCAAGGCCTTCAAGTCCAAGAGACTGAGCTTGGTTCCAAGACGTAGCCTTAACGAGTTCAGACAATGGCAAACCAGTCAACTGATGTACGTTCTTCAACCCATAAGCATACTTCAAGGTACTTCCTGCCAAGTTACCTGATTCTTCAAGGCGAGCGACCCCACCTTTAACAATAATAGGCAAGCCACCTAACTGACCAGGACCATCAGGCATCCAAGAACATGCAAGAGAATCGGTGATGAGCAACATCTGTTCAATGCGCTTGTTCTTAAATACCGTACGAAGCATGTCGCCACAGAGGTGGATGGTATCGCAAATAATTTCAATGCGAATATCTTGATCCAAGAAGCCTGAACCCACGAGACCAATCTCACGGTGATGCAATGGGGACATCTGGTTGCAGAAGTGTGTCAAATGAGCCAACCCTGCAGCCTTTGCTTTGACGAAATCGGCGTGGGAAGCGCCACTGTGACCAGCTGAACAACGGATTCC
The DNA here is from genome assembly GCA_964400645.1 of uncultured Akkermansia sp. GTDB lineage: Bacteria > Verrucomicrobiota > Verrucomicrobiia > Verrucomicrobiales > Akkermansiaceae > Akkermansia. Next base: position 3,476 of record CAYNVM010000077.1, read on the forward strand.
ACGTTTAGCTGCTTCAGCAATGAAATCAACAGCACCAGGCATTTCAGGAGCCAAGGAAACCAACAAGACTCGAGCAATCGAGTTCAAATGGTCAACTTCGTTGATATCAGCTTGGCGAACAAAGGCAGGGTTCTGAGCGCCACAACACTTAGGATTGATATATGGTCCTTCAAGGTGCAAGCCAGGAGTCTTAGCAAATTCCTGAGTCTTTTGATATTCAGCAACCGTCTTGCAGACATCTTCCAAAACCTTAGGAGCAAGAGTCAACGTTGTTGGGAGCCAAGAGGTAACACCTTCCTTCATCTTGCATTCAGCAATGACCTTGAGGCCTTCGAGATCGGCATCGCAGGTATCGTGTCCACCAGCACCGTGGCTATGGATGTCAATGAAGCCAGGAAGCAACATCTTGCCTTCTGCATCTACAACAGTATCTGCTTCTGGCAATGTTTCGCCAGATTGGTAAATCTTGACGATTTTAGATCCATTCACTTCAACAGCAGCATCTACAAAGTCGACGCCGGGAGAAATGACATGCGCGTTTTTAATCAATGTCTTCATCTCTTCTCTTGGAATTGATTTTTCTTATTGTGACTAGAAAGAGGATCGCCATGCAAGCGAGAATTTCCCGATCTTTATCGGATTCTATTATTCCTATCCAAAATTTGATTCCATTCTTGGACAAGTTTCGCTTCTTTCTTCAAAATTGCCTCTGTGGAATCTAAAAACTGAATCTTTTTGATCCGGTCTCCACGTTCAATTCTATCAACAACGTCTTGTCCCGCTGTTACATGACCGAAAATTGTATGATGCCCATCTAAATGCGGAGTAGCACGGTGGGTGATGAAAAACTGAGATCCATTTGTTGATGGGCCTGCATTTGCCATCGACAAAACACCAGGACCACTATGCTTAAGTGAAGGAGAAAATTCATCGGGGAATGTATACCCCGGAGTACCACGTCCCGTCCCCGTTCGGTCTCCTGTTTGTACCATGAAATTTGGGATGACTCGGTGAAATGTTACATCATTGTAATATCCACGCTGAGCTAAGTTCACGAAGTTAGCCACCGTCACTGGAGCCCGGCTTGGGAATAGAACAAGGGATATCGTTCCCTTGGTAGTGACTAACTGTGCTCGGATGTCATTCAGCCTCTCAGTGTTCCCTTCGGCTAGGCATGTCCATGCTGCTCCTATAAGCAATGAAGCGACCAAAAAGAGCGAAAGAATAGATTTCATCCTGCTCGGAAAATACCATTCAGCTCTGATCTAGCCAACAGAAATACTCTTAGGGAAGTGAAGCGAATGACTACAAATAAGCCTATTTAATAGAGAATGACGATTTGCTAGCTTGCCCTTGTCATAGAAAATGTGCACTAATAGATTCAGCTTCCCTAGCATCTGACTGCCCGTCTCAAATGAGTTCGTACAAGATGACCGACTTCCTCCTAATGCCTGGAAGAGGAAATCCATTTGAGAGAATGCGGACATGCTTCAGGGAACCGAGCTATCACTGAGACTGCATCGGAAAGTTAGTCTCAATAATTACACCATATACCTCCTATTCTATGGCTCAACACCACACAACTGGACGCCAAGGGCGAGGCCCACAGCGTCGCAACCAACGTCAAGGGCGCTATCATAACAACGACCGCAAGAATGGATATCGCTCCTCACGCCACAATCAAGCTCAACCTGTTAAGCTCACATTCTTCCAAAAGCTTCTCAAATTTGTTGGCTTGTATAAGCCTTCAAAGGGCAAGCAGAGCTCATCTGGCAAAACAAACACTCGCATCGCACGTAGCAGAGAAAATAGACCTGTCACTCCTAAACAGCCTGTGACATCTCCTCGTTTGTATGTAGGTAACCTCTCGTACGAAGCCTCTGAAACGGATCTTGAAGATCTTTTCAAGGGCGTCGGTGCTGTCAAGAGCGTCGAGGTCATCTACAATCCTCGCACACACAAGTCTAAGGGCTATGCCTTCATCGAAATGCAGTTCTTAGAAGATGCTGTCCGTGCTGTCGAAGTTCTGCACGACCAACTTTTCATGGGTCGCTTGCTCACGGTCAGCGCAGCCAACGAACGCCAAGAACAACAAACGAAGCCTGTTGATTCTAAGCCAGAAGTTGCTCAGGAACAAACACCTGAAGCCTAAATCAACAGTCATTCCGTCTTTTCTCAATAATCAAAAATGCGATCTCTATCAGGGGATCGCATTTTTCGTATCAGCAACTCCCCCTTCGGTTTTCTGCTTTTACTCATCATCTCTGCATGCTAAGCTCTCTAAAGA
>CAYNVM010000078.1:0-5688 GCA_964400645.1 uncultured Akkermansia sp.
AGCCGTTCTCTTATTCCCCAGAATAGTCACTAGAAGTACCAGCAAAAGCACTCTCATTCCCCACTCTATTATGTGATCATAGAATGACGTGACACCTGATCGCCTAACCAAGCTACTCTCCGATTCTTCGATCCGACGACTAGATCACCTATACAAAAGCACTATTCAAATGATCGTTTTCTTCAGACATTCAGACTGCCTATCACCTTGTCCCCAACTCAACTCACGAGGGGCGAGTTATGCTACTTATGATTCCTAAATTCTGCCAATTTAGAATCAAAAGAAACCGATCTAGGCTCGAATTCTCGCGATTTCCGGGCAATTGCGCCACCCCCTCAAACACGGGGTGCTCGAAAAATTCGGATTCGCATTTGTTTTCAAACGATCACTCAAGCAAGATCATCCATGCCATTTTGACCCCTCAGTTCCTCCATTAGCCCTTTCTAACTTCCTTCTTGTCCCCTCTTCACCGTGTCATATGACTCCTATCTCACGGGGTGGTGATGAAGGTCGGGAAAATGGATTTTTTGCAAATACTTCATTTTGTGCTTGTCAAAATGATCCAACCGTGGTTTATTTCCTCCGCGCTAACGACGAGTTCGTCTAGAGGCCTAGGACTCCCGCCTTTCACGCGGGCAACACGGGTTCGAATCCCGTACTCGTTGCCAACATTTTCTTAAGCTACTCATCCAACGATGGGTAGCTTTTTTGTTACCTTCCTGCCGAGCTAATTGATTGATTAGTCATTGGCTATCAGACAACAACAAAAAGAAGAGCCTGCACGAAGGATAGCTATCCTTACATGCAGGCCCTGACTTTTTTGGATGAAATCTCTAGAGGGATTGTCTTAGTCCCTCAATGCTTGATCAGTCTTGTACCCAAACATGAGTGATCTCAGCAATGTAGAGATCGTGCAAGGGATTATCAGGAGCATACCACTTAGAAAGTGCCTCCTGATCAATGAATGCAGCAGCATCCAAAGGTGCTTTGTACATCTTGCGACATTCAATGACGAGGTCGGCTTCTTGTACGGCGACTGTCCCTGAATCCGTCACCCATGGAGTTAAGCCTGAAAGCTCCCATTTGTTGCCATCTCGACCAGAATGAGAGCCACAAATCTTCAGCGCTGAACGATGCTGTTCAGGAAGGAAGGAGAGGGTAAACTTCTCTTGCTGTTCCACAAATTCGTGCGTGTAGCGATTAGGGCGAACAACCACAAAAGCAACGGGCTTGTTCCACATGAACCCAAGGCCGCCCCACGAGGCAGTCATGAGGTTATTGGAGCTCTCCGTGCCAGCAGTCACAAGCATCCACTTGGCTCCGATCAATTCGACAGGATTGTCGACAATATTCTTAGCAGCTATTTCTTTCATTTTAGTTTGTGTTGGATGTATCTCAAAGGAATTGAGGACGAGTTATTTCTCTAACAAGATGTGGGTCTTGTCACCAAATTTCTCGATACATAGAATGTCATTGCCAGGCACATCAGCCCCATCACAACGAACTGATAGGACGGCGGCAAAACGAGCATCATCGCATACTGGAAGCCTACGGCGATCAGCCCCAAAACGCAGTCGACTAAATTGCCGGCGGCAATGACATCGCCACGCCGGTCGTTGTCAGCCTGGTTTTGGAGGCAAGCATTAAGCGGAACGAGAAAGGCAGCGGCCATGGCACCTGAAAAAATCAGGAGGACGTAAAAGATCCAACTTGAAGGAGAAGCAATGGCTAAGCCTAAGCAACCCAAGGTCATTCCAGCTCCCCCAACGACACTCACTTTCATCTTGATAGCTCCCGAACAAACGAGTGAGGCAATAATGCCCCCTAAGACCATACCGCCCGAGATCCAGGCCATGAGCCAAGCTCCTTCCGTGCCGAAATCATCGCCTCCTCGCGTCACCTGTTTGGCCAACTGAATGGTCATCAAGACAACAGTCCCTCCGAAGAACCAGAAATAACAGATGCCGACCTCACATTGTCTGAGGATTTTTTGACTCCAGAGATACTTGAGTTGCCCCAAGTGCTCGACCAATAGAGCCCATGAAAACGGACGAGTTGGATAAGGTTCGTAACTGGGCAAGGTCCACGTTGCCACCAGATTGAAGAAGGAAAGAATCAGGAAGACAAAACATGGGAATGAGGCCGCATACCATCCTATAGGAAGATCTGCAGGATGAAACCAGGCATCAAAATGATGGAAGAAATTGCTTCCCAAAAGATGTCGCCAGATCGAATCAGTACTGGGGTCTAACAAATAGGAGAACCATAGGAAGACTCCTAATTGACCGATCAAAAGTGCTAACACGGAGGCCATTTCGACAATGCCACTGGCAAAGCCAATGTGAGCCGATCCGACCATATCCTTCACAATTCCCTTTTTGGCCGGGCTGAAGAAGGTCGCTTGTATGGCAAATACACAGAACCAAGCCAGAGCACCATCGAGCTGTTGCGTTCTCAAACACCAAAACATCCCCACCAGAACAATGAACTGGATCAGAGCCATGGTGCGAATAATCGCCGTCTTGCAAAAGCGGTCTGAGAACCACCCGGCCAACGGTGAAAAGAGGACGAAAGGAAGGACAATGATGGCTCCTAAGGGGTATTCCAAATTACCTTTTTCGCCAGCCAGCCATACGCCTAAGGGGATGAGCAAAAACTGGGCACCCTTTTCACTGAACGAGTTTTGAGCTTGAATAAGAACAAGACGCCAAAATGCGAACCAGTCGGGATGTTCCACTTCATGAGGGCGGGAGCTCTGCATAGGTCAGACAGTATTCCTCTCCTCCTCTCAATGCCACGATAAATTCTGGCAGGACTTCCTGTTCTTATTCCCGACCCGCATAGGGGTAGTTCATGTAGTAATTCTTCACAATATCTGGATGCAGAGCAATTTCATCAAACGGGAAATGGATCGCTCCCTTCTCACACATCTTCTTCCACTCTGTAGAATCGACTCCTTTTTTCTCGTTGGGAACGAGCCGGTTGGACTGCTCGATGACCGTTTGAATCCAGGAGGACTGTGGCATGGTCTTCACTTGGACAGCCTTGAAGTTCATCCGGACTCGCCAGTTCGTTCCGCCCACGGTGCCAGGAACATTCAGGCGTTTATTGACATCAAACAACTCCGTCCACAGCAAGGCCGCATATTGGGCGTTTGATCGGAAAAGTGCTTTGAAGAGCAAATCCTTGACGTAGGAATCCCATGGCCGAATCAGAGCTTTCTCGTCTGCCCCTGCATAATCTGCAAACCAGGCAAGAAGTCTCAGTCCATTCTCAGCATTTGTCCTAATCTCCTGGTATTTTTGTTCCGTATTATCGAGTAAGACACCACGAGAATAGACGCCAACTTCCTCGGCTTTCTTGATGCTCTCATAGGCACCGTTCCATGTATCCATGATGGTACAGAAATCATGCGTGCCATAGGTGGCAAAGGAACAAGGACTGTATTCATCACCTTTGACAATGTGTCCGTCTGGTTTGATTTCCCAATGGGGGATCTTAAATCCAGCAATGCGCAACTGGCTCATATCAGGGCGGACATAATCAGGCACACAACCCAAGTCTTCCCCGACCACTCGAACGCCAGGCGCCGCCGACAGCAACATGCGGAGATACTTATCTCCATCCATCAAATTGTCTTTCCGACTCTGTTTGCTGTTGTCATCGCGCGGTTTGAATCCTGGCAAGCGTCCACCAGTTCTCTGAGCGGCCTCTTCGTAACTTAAGGGGAGGAACTCGTCATTCTCCGTAGGTTTCCACGGGAATGCGTAAATCCGGTAGAAGCCCAAAATATGATCGATGCGGTAAATGGAAAAGATCTGCGTTGTTTTGCGGATGCGGCGACGCCACCAGGCATAGTTATCTCGCGCCATGACATCCCAACGGTAAAGGGGAATCCCCCAGTTTTGTCCCCACTTGGCCGTGAATGGGTCTTGTGAGTAAGCACCTTCAGCCGGGGCTCCTCCACACCATGAAGTGTCAAAAAGATGGCGTTCAAAGAACACATCGGAACTGGCCATAGAAACACCGATGGGAATATCCCCCATCAACGCTACCCCTCGATCATCGGCGTATTCTCTGAGGCGTTCATATTGACGAAACGCCACCCATTGTAACCATTTTTCGAATTCCTTCTCTTCTGCATGTTCTGAAGCAATTCTTCGAGCCGTATCAGGATTTTGTTCAGGCCAATGCCACCAAATATCAGTCCCAAACAGTGAACTCAGAACTTTGTAACAAGCATAGTCTTCAAGCCATTGATCCTGCTCTGAACACCAATCGTGGAATTCATCCTGCATCACGGAGAATTCATCTCCTTGGCTAAAGTTCTCCCAACAGTCTCTGAGAACGCGATATTTGAAAGCACGTACGGCAGGATAATCCACCAAATCTTGCCCATGTGGGAATTGGTGATGGGTTGCATGCTTCACATCGAAATAGACACGTTCCTTCATCCCTGGGAGCACCCAAGGTTCCAAAGCAATGTAGAGAGGTTCGAGAGCAACTGAACTAATCGCAGAATATGGCGAAGGAGTTTCGTCACTTCCCAAGGCATTGACAGGCAACAGCTGTAGAAAGCCCACTCCATAAAACGCCGCCCAGTCAATCCACTCTCGAAGAGCAATTAGGTCACCTATACCGTGATCATTGTTTCTACGGATAGAAAATAAGGGAAGCACCACCCCGGCCAGTCGCTGGTTATTCATTGCTGTCACTAATGGGAAATCAGAATCTATACACCTTGTACACACCGGCATGAACTCATCTTGATGGGTTCATGGATGCGAACTCCTTTCTTTGAGAACAGTTTAGGCATAGATACCACGTTTTAGCCATGCTGGACAAGAGGAATCTCCCCATCGGAACTAGTCTTTTCAAACTACTGTTCAACAAACAACTAACATTCTCCAAGGGTTAGCCATCCTCGATCTAAACGGAATGCAAATTGAAAATTCTAGCTTGAATCTACTCCGATTTTGGAGAAGAAAGACGCTTAGGTATTTATTCATTGTCTATGACCTCATTGCAATTTGTATCTCGTTTTTCCAAGCTTCTCACTTGTGCAGCATTGACCACGTCGTTCTGTTGGTCAGCAATGGGTGAAGAAGAAGCTCAGCCATTGCCCAAACCATCCACTGAAGCTGGCATGAGTCTCACGGAAGCTTTGCAGAAACGTTGCACCCAACGCAAATTCTCAGACCGAGAATTAACACCTCAAGAACTGTCTGATCTACTTTGGGCTGCATGTGGTGTAAACCGTGAAGATGGAAGACGTACTGCGCCCACTGCTCGCAACAAGCAGGAAATTGAGGTCTATGTTGCAACCGCCAAAGGTGTTTGGCTCTATGATGCCTTAGCCAATACCCTTAAGCCTATCCTCAAGGAAGACATCAGAGCTCTGACTGGCTCTCAACCTTTTGTGGCAACAGCTCCTGTGAATCTGATCTTCGTCGCAGACCGCTCGCAGTTTGAACAAGATGGTTCCAGGGGATTAACTGACTTGCCTTCTGTTGACACAGGCTTCATCGGCCAAAACGTCTATTTGCATTGCGCTGCCAAAGGAATGGCAACTGTGTTCAGAGGCTTGGTTGACCGAGACGCTCTGGGGAAAAAGCTTAACCTTCCAGCAACCCATGCTGTCACCTATGCTCAAAGCGTAGGCTTCCCTGCTCAAGACTAAGTCTTCCA
>CAYNVM010000079.1:0-5632 GCA_964400645.1 uncultured Akkermansia sp.
GGGTGAGAGCGAGGTCGTCAACGAGCGTGCCAGACCAGTCGAAGATGATGTTTTTGAACATGGCAGAGATAGAGCGCCGAGATCGGGGGGGGGAGGGCTTAGTCGAGAGCGTAGCGGACCGCAGAGATGCAGAAGAACGAAGCGGTTTCGACACGGAGGACGATGGGGCCGAGGGTGATGGGGAGGAAGCCGTGCTCGAGAGCGGAGTCGGTTTCTGCGGGAGAGAAATCGCCTTCAGGGCCGACGAGGATGGCGGCGTGGCGGATGCGCTGTTGGCGCGCCTCCTCCAAGACATCGCGGACGGGGCGAGCGCCCGGAGCGAGCGAGGCAATGATGCGGAAGACAGGCTCGTTAAAGTCCGCGATCCAGGTTTTGAAAGGGAGAGGCTTCTCGACGACAGGCAAGGTGTTTTGGCCGCACTGCTTGCAGGCCTCCAGAGCGATGCGCTGCCACTTTTGTTGTTTAGCGACCGCCTCCTTATCATTGAGACGGACGACCGTGTGATCCGTCAGGATGGGGCAGATGCGCTTGATGCCCAGTTCGACCGCCTTTTGGATGATGAGATCCATGTTCGTGCCTTTAGGGACAGCCTGGCAGAGCGTGATATCGGCGATGTTAGGGGCTTGAGCGCAGTCATCGCCCGGTTGGAGAAGGACAGAGGAAGACGAAGGAGCGCCAGCGATGGTTGCGTGCGCGGCACGGCCGCAACCATCGAAGACGACACAAGTATCGCCCACCTTCATGCGCAACACCCGCGATGCGTGATGAGCTTCTTCAGCATCCAGTTCCCAGACGGGAGCGGTCCAACGGTCGGGAGGGAGGTAAAAGCGAGGCATCGTGGGCGTTGGGGTTACATGTACTTTTTGGCTTTGTCCTCAAAGTTCTTGCAAGCTGGTTGGTTCTTGGAAGTATCCAAGGAGTCAGCGAACTTTTTGAGGGCATCCTTTTGAGCGGAGTCCAGATTGCTAGGGATTTCCACATCGACCTCGACGAGGAGATCGCCCATGGATTCAGAGCGGAGGGTTTTAATGCCCTTGCCCTTGAGGCGGAAGATCATGCCGCTTTGGGTTCCCGTAGGAATCTTGATGGTCTGAGCGCCGTAGAGAGAAGGCACCTTCAGCTTACCGCCCGTGATAGCCATCGAGAGCGGGACAGGCACCGTGCAACTGAGGTCAGCCCCGTCACGCGAGAAAATGGCGTGAGGTTTGACATCGATGAAGACATAGAGGTCGCCCGTGGCGCCGCCGTGGATCCCGGCATCGCCGTGGCCCTGAGAGCGGAGCTTATTGCCCGTGTCAACGCCGGCAGGGATGCGGATCGAGATATGAGAATCCTCACGGACGCGGCCTTCGCCGTGGCAATGGGTGCAAGGATCCGAGATGATTTCGCCCGTGCCGTGGCAGTTATGGCATTCCGACTGTTGGATAAAGAAGCCCGACTGTTGAGTGATGACGCCGCGACCTTGGCAGGTGGGGCAAGTCTTGTACTCCGCCTTACCGTCCTTACCGCCCGAGCCTTGGCAAGACTTACAGGGGACGAGGCGTTCGATTTCCAGATCCTTGGTGCAGCCCTTAGCGGCCTCCTCCAGAGTGATATCGACATCCATGCGGAGGTCAGAGCCCGGGCTCTTTGTGGAACGCTTACGCGAGCGGCCACGGCCACCGCCGAAGGCTTCGGCGAAGCCACCCATGCCACCGAACATTTGGGCAAAGATGTCCATGGGGTCCTGGAAACCGCCACCGCCGGCAGCGCCACCGCCGCCCATGCCACCAGCTTCAAAGGCAGCGTGGCCATAGCGGTCATAAGCGGCGCGCTTGTCAGCATTCGACAAGACGTCGTAGGCTTCCCCGAGTTCCTTGAACTTTTCTTCCGCGGAAGGATCGTCCGGGTTACGGTCGGGGTGATATTTGAGAGCGAGTTTGCGGTAAGCCTTCTTGATGTCAGCATCAGAAGCGTCCTTAGCCACACCTAAAATTTCATAGTAGTCGCGTTTCGTAGCCATAGTGGCCAAAGTCTCCTAGAATTAGTTAGCCTGATCAGAATCGGAATCATTGTGAGCGACCACGACATTAGCGGGGCGCAGCAATCTATCCTTATTTTTGTAGCCCTTACGGACGACGCGGAGGATGGTACCTTCAGGCTGATCCGAGGCTTCGCGTTGGAGGGCTTCATGGACGTTATGGTCAAAGGGTTGGCCGGCTTGGGTATCAATAGCGGTGACGCCTTGGTTAGCCAAGAACTCATCGAGTTGTTTTTTGACCATATTCATGCCGATGTAAATCATGGAAGAGGGGTCCTTCGAGGCTTCTTGGAGGCCCATTTCAAAGTTATCGACGACGGGGAGGAGCTCTTCGAGGAGGCGCTGATTAGCATAGCGGATGAGCTCATCGCGTTCCTTGCTCATGCGCTTGCGGTAATTATCATATTCAGCGGCGGTGCGGAGAGCGGTGTCACGCCATTTCAGCAATTCCTCTTCGAGGCTAGGCGTTTGTTCTTCCGGGGCATCGGCGGCGGGTTGATCTGTATTTGTTTGATCGGTTGTATTTTCAGTTGCGGGAATTTCTTCTTCCAAAGGTGATTCCTGTTTGGTTTCGCTCATGTCTTTTTTGTAATTATTTGTTTTAGATTAGTCAATGGATCGCTCAGTCATGCAAGCGATTTCAGGTGTTAGGAAAGGTGATTGAGAGCCTCCGCGCAGGCGTCAGGGATATCGAGCATTTTGATGCGGCCCGATTCGCCGTGGTGGAACGAGATCGCCGAGCGCGAGACACCGAGGAGATCCGCCACGAAGCGAATGACCTCCTTATTAGCCTTGCCCTCCAGGGGCGGGGCGGCGATGCGGAGACGGAGAACCCTGCCGGCGGTGGGGTGATCTTCCCAGCCGAGGCACTCACTCTTCCGAGCATTAGGGGAGACGCGGATGGCTAATTTCATGACGGGCGCGAGCTCTGGCGTTGGATGAGGTCAGCATAGCGGACTTGGGAGCCGCCGAAGAGATCGAGGGCGCTGCCCACCGTGGCGTCGATGGAGCCGCCGCTGAGTTGGTCGATGAGATCGAAGTCCTCAATGCAAGAGATGCCGCCGGCATAGGTCATGGGGATTTTGCGCCAGCTACCGAGGAAAGCGACGAGATCTTGGTCGATGCCCGAGCAGAGGCCCTCGACATCAGCGGCGTGGATGAGGAACTCGCTGCAGTGTTCAGCGAGGCGGTCCAGGGTGTCCGTGGTGATGCGGAGCGAAGTGATGGTTTGCCAGCGATTCATGGCGACGGCCCAGCCCGAGGCGAGACGGCGGCAGCTGAGATCGAGCACGAGTTTATCCTTACCGACAGCGTGTTCGAGCTCCAAGAGCTTGCGCTCGCGGAAGATGCCATCAGAAGAGAAGAGGCAAGACGTGACGATGATGTGACTGGCGCCGGCGTTGATCCACTCCTCCGCGTTATCGACATCCATGCCCCCACCGATTTGGAGACCGCCAGGCCAAGCGGCCAAGGCACGGCGCGCGGCCTCATCATTGCCGGGGCCGAGCTTAATGACGTGGCCACCCGTCAGGTGATCCTGTTGGTAGAGGCGAGCGTACCAAGCGGCATCGCGGTCAGAGACAAAGTTCGTGCGGAGATGGTCACCAGAGTCGGTGAGGCTACCACCGACGATTTGTTTGACTTGGCCGTGGTGGAGGTCAATGCAAGGGCGGAATCGAGTCACGGCGAAAACTGTACATGATGCGAGGGTTCGGTCAAGAGCACGATCCAGAGAGCTTAGAGAGAAGCGTAGAGGTGGTGCTTGACGATATAGTCGAGGACGTCAGGGTGGAGCCAGCCGTCAGGGACGGATTGGTGATTGAGGAGGTGCTGGCGGATCTCCGACGACGACGCCGGGTGATGGCCCGCCACCATGAGCGCCGAGATGCCCGGGCGAGCCTGCGGAGCCTGGCCACGGTGATGGACGATGGGAGTGACAAGCTGGCAGAGATAGTCCCAGCGAGACCACTGCTCCAACTGCTCCCACTGGTCGGTACCCATGAGCCAAAAGAGCTCGCAGCCAGGGTGATCCTGGGCGAATTGTTCCGCGATGCGCCAAGACCAGGACGGGGGAGGGAGACGGAGATCCGTTTCATCGACCCAAGCCCAGGGGAACTCGCGCGTGGCGAGGTGGAGCATATCGAGGCGCTGTTGGTCCGAAGCGATCGGCGAATGGACCTTGAGCGGAGATTGGGCGCAGGGGAGGAAGACCACGCGATCGAGAGCGCAGTGGCGGAGAGCGCGTTCGGCAATGGCGAGATGCCCCGAGTGGACCGGGTCAAAGGAGCCGCCAAATAAGCAGATCTTCATCGCTGTTCAGCTAAGAAAAGCCAGGAGAGCAGGGGACTTACATGCCTTCCGTACCCTTGTAAGGCAAGAAGGTGCCGATGGGGACGCGAGCCATGCGCTTTTCCAAAGTGAGGCGGCGGAAGCGCTTGATGAACTCCTCCAGGTTGCCGTAGTTCTGAGCCGTCTTAGGGATGCCCTGTTGGCCACAGTTCACGCTGATATTGAAATGGAGTTCAGCGTGCAAGTGAGCCGGGTACATGCCGTGGTTGGTGCCGATGGTGCCGACTTGAGCGCCACGGAAGACGAGTTGGCCGAGCTTCACCGTGATTTTATCGAGGTGGCCGTAGAGGGTTTGGAAGCAGAGGACCTTGCCGGATTTAGGGTCGCGGAAAGCGTGGCGGACAATGACGACATTGCCCCAAGCGCCACGGGCATCCGAGGCATAAGTGACGACGCCGTGGCCGATGGTGTAGACAGGGTCGCCGAGGTCAGAGTTGCCCATGCCATTGCCATTCCAGTCTTCGCCGAGGTGGCGAGGGCTCTTAAGGCGGAGGCCACGGGACTTATAATAACCGTCGCCATTAGGGCGGCCGACGGGGTAATCGAAGCCATCGCAGAGAGGGACATAAGCGAAGCCGTCCGCCTTTTTAGCCATATAGACCTTAGCCGCCGATGCTTCAGGGACAAAAAAGAGAAGCAGCAGAGGAATCAGGAGAAGAGACAGAAAACGCGGCATGACAGACAGAAAGCTATGTTAGAAAACGACGCCTCATCCTAGCGAATTCGGCGCTTCCTGCAAGCTGAATGTATGTCACGTTTGTTTAAGAGAAGGGCATGGAGCGAGGAAGGCTTGACGGCGGGGACACATTGGAGTGAAGTCAGCATGGAACTCGGAAAACAGATGACGACGACGTTAACAAGCGTGAGTGTGGCGGTGATGCTAGGAGTTAGTGTGCTAGGAGGGATGGCAGAAACGCCGATGCCAGAGACGAGCGTCGCGAAGAACGAAGCAATGAAGACGATTTATTTAGCAGGAGGATGTTTTTGGGGCGTCGAGCACTACATGGCGAGGATCCCCGGCGTGGTGTCGACCGAAGTAGGGTATGCCAACGGCACGAATGGGAACGATGTGGCGCCGAGCTACGAAGAAGTGTGCCACAACAACACCGGCCATGCCGAGACCGTGCGCGTGGAATACGATCCGACGGTGGTGAGCTTGCCCTTTTTGTTGCGCCAGTACTTTCAGATCATCGATCCGCTCAGCGTGAACCGACAGGGCGGCGACGTCGGGACCCAATATAGGACGGGAATTTATTATAGCGA
>CAYNVM010000080.1:0-5602 GCA_964400645.1 uncultured Akkermansia sp.
AAAAAACCACCCAGCCCCACGAAAGGACTGAGTGGCTATATGTCTATGTATTCCCTAAAGAGAGGGGTTAAAAATTATTCGTCGTCATCAGCGTCATCGTCTTCTTCGGTGACTTCGATGTTGCCGAACTTGAGAACTCGCTGCTGCTTGGGCAATGGAGTCAAAAGCATCGATGACGTAGCACCTGCTTGGCGTGGCGCTTGGTCAACGGCTGCCATTGTCTTCATGTCGGCAATAACTTGGTTCAACTTCTCAAGAGCCAATTCTGGGTGGGCATTCTGACGCCCCTTCAAGCGGATAACAAAACGCACCTTATGACCTGCATCCAAGAAGCGCTCAGCTCGTGCCATCTTGACATTGTAGTCGTTCACGTCAATGGCTACGCCAAGCTTGATTTCCTTCTGACGGGCAGTCTTGCTGTTATTGTTCTTCTGTTGCTTTGCCTGCTGGTATTTGAACTTACCGTAATCGACAATTCGGCAAACAGGAGGATCTGTCGTCGCAGCAATTTCTACTAGATCAAGGCCTTCTTGCTTGGCCAGGTCTAAAGCTTCACGTGTCGACATAATGCCGACCTGTTCCCCGGTAGCTCTCACTACGCGAACTCGTGGTGCTCTGATACGTTCATTGACACGCGGCTGATCGTTGCGATCTCTCCGGCGTGAATTATCTCTGTCGTTGTTATGTGGCTTTTTGATTGGCACGTTAGTTTTCTTTAGGAAAATATTAGCGACTTTGCAACTTATTTTGCAGGTTTGATCAGACGACGTTCGATTTCTTCGACAACGCGGTTGACGAATTCATCGGTTGGCGTCGTTCCAAGATCTCCCAAATCTCGGTGACGAACTGATACCGTGTCTTCTTCGGCTTCTCGATGTCCCAAAACGGCCATGTATGGCACCTTGTCCAACTGGGCATTGCGAATCTTGGCTCCGATCTTGTCGGCGGATTCATCAATAGTCACGCGAACTCGCTTAGCAGCCAAACGCTTCTTGAGCGCTAAGGCAGCGTCCATGACCTTTTCAGAAATGGGCAAAATGCGGACCTGTTCTGGAGCCAACCAAGCAGGGAACTTCCCTTCGAAGTGCTCGATCAACAAACCGGTGAAGCGTTCCATGGATCCAAACGGAGCACGGTGCACCATCACAGGACGATGTGGCTTGTTATCAGAACCAGTGTAAGTCAGATCAAAACGTTCTGGCAGGTTGTAGTCAACTTGGACGGTACCAAGTTGCCATTCACGCCCAATAGCATCCTTCACGATGAAGTCGATCTTGGGACCATAGAAAGCAGCTTCGCCGGGCTCTTCGGTGTAGCTAGCACCCAACCACTTGGCGGCATCTCTCAATGCTTCTTCGGCCTTGTCCCAGTTTTCTGGAGTACCCACGTACTTCGTGCTGTCTGGATCTCGCAACGAGATTCTGACTCGGTAGTCCGTCATGTTGAGGGTACTGAAAATGGTCTTCACAATACCCAAGCACTGGCGAATTTCATCTGCCAACTGATCAGGAGTGCAGAAAATGTGTGCGTCGTCCTGCGTAAAGCCGCGGACTCGCGTCATGCCACCCAATTCACCGCTCTGTTCCCAACGGTACACCGTCCCGAATTCTGCCAAACGAACAGGCAAATCGCGGTAGGAGTGTGCATCGCTTGCGTAAATCTTGATGTGGTGTGGGCAGTTCATAGGCTTGAGCATGTAGCCTTCAAGGGTCCCATCGCTCAATCCATTGAAAAGTTCGGCACAGGTGGCCCCTTCATCACAAAGTCGTTGCACCATATCGCGTTCTGGAATAGGTGCATACTGGCTGTCCTTGTAATAGGGGAAGTGACCGGACGTTCTGTACAAATCCAATTTGCCGATATTCGGAGTATAAACCTGGGAATATTCAAGCTTGTCGAGTTCTTCGGTGATGAAGTCCTGCAAGGAGCGGCGAATAAGGCTGCCTTTGGGCTTCCACAGGATCAACCCCTGACCCACGGCTTCATCAATCGCAAAAATCCCCATTTCTCGCCCAATGCGTCGGTGGTCACGCTTCTTGGCTTCTTCCAGGCGCTGAATGTGCTCGTCAAGCTGGGTTCTGTTCGGGAAGCACGTCCCATAAATGCGCTGAAGCATGGGCTTGTTCTTGTCTCCCTTATAGAAGGCACTGGCGACACTCATAATCTTAAATGCCTTACAGTTGCCCGTGCGTCCTACGTGCGGTCCTGCGCAAAGATCAACGAAATCTCCGTTGCGGTACAATGTGATTTCTTCCCCATCCGGAATATCATTGAGAAGATCAACCTTGAATTTTGAACATACAGGACGTGGTCCCGTTGCCCCTAACTCGCCAGAAGTAGCAAGGCGCAAGGCTTCTTCTCGCGTGATCGTCTGTCTTTCAAACGTGTAGTTGGCTTTGACGATCTTCTTCATCTCAGCCTCAATGACTTCAAAATCTTCGGTACTGATTCGATGTTCCAGTTCAACATCGTAATAGAAACCATTTTCAACAGCAGGTCCTCCAGCCAGTTGAGCATCTGGCCATAAATGGCAAATTGCCTGCGCCAACACGTGGGCACAGGAATGGCGCAAACGTTCCAAATCGGAGGCTTGATTGCGTTCTTCGAGAGTTTTCCTCTCCTTGTGTTCTGACATACTTAGACGTTCATCCCCCATCTTGAGCTATTTATCAATTCTAAATCGTTACTTCTTATAAAAAAGACCCTCATTTTTTCATCTCTTCCCTCTTTTATATTACTTCTATACGCACAGTCTCTTTTCTCCCTCTTCCGCATGTCTTTTCCCCTCCCTCCGAGATTTTTTCACTTCCCCTCAGATTTTTCTTGTCACGTCCGCCTCGGACGTGTACAAGTCCCCCCGTCCTCTTCGCGAGGAAGCCAACAAAGTGAATGGAGTGGTAGCTCAGTTCGGTTAGAGCGCCAGCCTGTCACGCTGGAGGTCGCGGGTTCGAGCCCCGTCCGCTTCGCCACTTCGTTGAGATGATTAAACCGCACTCGTTTCTTTCAAACGCTAGGTGCGGTTTTTCTTTTTCCCACCTTGCTCCCCTAAAACTCCCGCCCTCCTTTTTATCTCGTCGCTAAACATTTTTGCTCGATGTGATGAAAGATTTATATCATTCGGGGCGTATTACTGTTCTGTAATGAGATGCTGAACGATGGCAAGTCCTCCCTGTGATTTTCTGGGATTCAATCTCTCTAATCCCTAAAATTCCCTAGCTTGCTTTTTTCACTTCCACTGGCGTGTGTAACTCCGCATAGTACACAACTGATAATACTCTTCTAAGTTTGTCCTCAAACGATGAAAACAAATACACTTCTCATGATTGCCGCTCTAACGGCCGCTCCGTTACTCGGCCAAGATGCTCAGCAAATCGCTGATAACCTGAACATCTCCTCCCCCCTTAAACCTGGCACCAAATCGCTCCCGCTTCCTGAAGCCAATGGCGCTAAAATCGAAATCCTGGGCGCTGACTATGAAGAGATCATCAATAAATCCGGAAAAATCTCTCCTGTCGTCGCTGATACCCCCGTCAATGTGAGCTTTAAGGTCACCAAGGATGGTCAAGAAGCCATCTCGAAGGACTATGAAGTCGTTCTCCAAGCTCAGCCTCAACAGGGCAACCCTAAGCCTAATGTTGTCCCTGAATTGCTCCAATGGAGAGGGGACAAAGGTCAATACAAACTGGGCCTCAAGGTCTCCGTTGCCTGCGCCGATCAAAAACTGGCCGCTATCTTCCTCCCTGAACTGGAAAGTGTCATCGGCCGCAAAGTCGTCCCTGCTGCCAAGGGCAAAAAGGCTGATATCACCATCCTCCCTGTAAAAAATGAAGGAAACCTCAAAAATGACTTGGGCGATGAAGGCTACAAAATGGCCATCACCTCTCATGGCGTCCAATTGAGAGCCGCTTCCTCCACGGGCCTCGTCTGGGGCACCAGAACTCTCCTCCAACTCCTCCGCCAAAACCCGGACGCTCTCCCTTGCGGCCTGGCCATCGACTTCCCTCGCTACCCTGTGCGTGGCTTCCTGCTCGATGTCGCTCGTGCTCCCTACCCCATGAGTTACCTTAAGGACGTCGTCCGCACGATGTCCTGGTTTAAGATGAATGACCTCCACCTGGTCATTAACAATAACTTCATCTTCCACGAAAACTACCTCGATGCAGGCATGGATCCTGCCAAGGAAAGTTACTCGGCCTTCCGCCTGGAATCTAAGGTCAAGGGCGCCGATGGCACCCCTCTCACCGCTCAGGACCTCTCTTACTCGAAGAAGGAATTCGCCGACTTCGTTAAGTTCGCTAAAAAGTACGGCGTGAACATCGTGGCTGAATTCGACACGCCTGGCCACGCTCTCTCTTTCACTCGCGTCCGCCCTGACCTCATCTATAAGGGCCAAATGAGCAACCACGAAAAACGCCGCTGCGAAATGTTGGATGCTTCCAACCCTGAAACCGTCTCGTTCGTCACCGGCGTCCTCGATGAATACCTCAAAAAGGATGCTTCCGGTAAGGCTGTCCTGGGCGATTGCAAAGTCGTTCACATCGGCGCTGACGAATTCTATGGCCAAGCCGAAGATTACCGCAAATACACGGATGCTTTGCTCAACTATGCCAAGTCCCGTGGCTACACCCCTCGTGTCTGGGGCAGCTTGAGCCATAAGCCTGGTAACACTCCCGTCCTGAGCGATGGCGTCCAAATGAACCTCTGGAGTACTGGCTGGATGAAGCCCATGGAAGCGGTCAAACTCGGCTACGATGTCATTAACACCAATGACGGCGACCTCTACTGCGTCCCATACGCCAACTACTACCGCATGGATAAAAACCTGCAGAACCTCTACGCCAACTGGTTGCCTAACAAAATCGGTGGCGACCAACTCCCTGCTGGCCATCCTCAGCTCATCGGCGCCGCCTTTGCTATCTGGAATGACATGATCGACTTGAGACATAACGGCTACGGCCCTTATGATATCTGGAACATCGTCTCTGGCTCCATCGACGTCCTCAGCCAAAAAATGTGGGGTAAAGCGGCCACGCCTGACTCCTTTGAAGAGCACCGTAACCTCGTCGCCAAACTCGGGGACGCTCCTGGCACCAATCCCTTGTACCGCTGGAAAGATGGCGATTCCCTCAATGTCTCGCCTCGCAAATTACCCCTCCAACTCAATAAGTCTGCCCTCGGCCCTAACTATAAACTCTCCATGGATGTAGAACTGTCCGAAGCCCCTGATGGTGTTGAACAAGTCCTGCTCTCTGGCCCCGAAGGCTCTCTCTTTGCCGTCAACAAAATCGGCGAAGTCGGCTTCCGCCGCGATGATACCACTGAGTTCTCTTTCGGTGTTAAACTCCCCGTCGGTAAAAAGGTTAAACTGGAAATCATCGGCAAACCCGAAAAAACGGAATTGCTCATTGATGGCCAACCTGCCGAAACGATCACGTTGCTCTCGAGCCGTAATGCCGACGAAAACTTCGCCCCTCGTACAAAGGACGTTATCTCTACCTTCGTCCTTCCCTTAACCACCCTGGGCGAATCCTTCCACGGTAAAGTCTCTAAACTCTCAGTAGCTCCGAGCAAATAATCCCTAGAGCTTCTCCTCATATCTCAA
>CAYNVM010000081.1:0-5491 GCA_964400645.1 uncultured Akkermansia sp.
AAGAGTGGCGTGCGCACGGGGGCAGGTGGTCGCGCATCCTTGACCCCTGGCGACTGCGATTCCATTGTGGCCGAATGCCCGACGGTATTGCGAGCAACGCCCGTGGTTCGCACGAGCGGTCAGGTGGTTTACGGGAACACCAACTGGAGCGCAGGTTCCATTGAAGGTGGTACCGTCGATTACCTGAAGATCCGCGATATTTACGACACCGAGCAGGGAACTCCCTTTTCAGACACTGACGTGACAGGCGCACGCCGCGTTTGCTTGTTGGGGCAAACCATCGTGAAGGAACTCTTTGGCGATGACGATCCGATTGGCAAAGACATTCGCGTGAAGAACGTAACGTTCAAGGTCATCGGCGTGCTCAAGAAGAAAGGGGCCAACATGATGGGTCGCGACCAGGACGACATCGTCGTCATGCCCTGGACGAGTATCAGCTATCGTCTGCAAGGCTTGGGCGGTTCTGGTGGAGACTCTGGCTCCTCTTCCTCGTCATCATCGGGCTCAAGCTCCGTGTCCCGTATGGACACCTACGCCAGTTCCTCCGTGGATTACTACGCCACAGCGGACGCCGATCCCTACACCAACGCACCGCACCCACGTCGTTTCAAGACCATTGAAAACATCATGGTAGAGATTGCGGATCCTTCCAAGTCAGAAGCTTGCACGGAAGAAATTACGGATGTGTTGCGTGCTCGCCACCGCTTGCAGGATGGCGAAGACGATGACTTCCGCATTTGGGACTCCGCCGAAGTATCGCGCGTGATGAGTTCCACATCAGAAGTGATGACCAACTTGCTGTTGGTGGTGGCCATGATCTCCCTTGTTGTGGGTGGTGTGGGCATCATGAACATCATGATGGTGTCCGTCACCGAACGTACCCGAGAAATTGGCCTTCGCATGGCCGTGGGCGCCCGTCCACGCGACATCATGCGCCAGTTCCTGTTGGAAGCCATCTTGCTTTGCTTGATTGGTGGAGCCATCGGTATTGTGTTTGGTCGATGTGTGTCGCTCATCGTGAGCCATGTCCTCAAGTGGCCAACCGCCTCCGCACCTGAAGCCATGGTTTTGGCCGTGGGGGTATCTGCTGCCATTGGTTGTATCTTTGGTTGGTACCCAGCCTGGAAGGCATCCAAGATGGACCCAATCGATGCTCTCCGCCACGAATAATCCCGAATTACACGAATCTGCTACCTTTTTCCCTTATGCGTATTTTCCCGACCCTTTTATTGACTGCTTGCCTCATGAGCTCCTGTGCTCTGTTCCCAGAGTATCGGAAGCCCGAGGCACAACTGCCTGACAGCTGGGCATCGGCACGTCCTCCGAAGTCAGACCTCAAGGACTTGGCGACTTGGTGGAACACCTTCCAGGATCCCCAGTTGAACAGCCTCATCCAGCAGGCTCTGGTTTACAATCCAGACATGCGCATTGCTTTGGAACGTGTTCGCGAAGCCCGCGACTCGGCCAAAATTGCCAAGGCCTCCCTCTATCCTCAGGCCGATGCCTCCTTTGGGGCTGATCGAGGGTCGACGGCAGGTCTCAGCAGCTCATCGAGCTCAACCTTCCGCTTGGCAGGCACGGCAACGTGGGAACTCGATGTGTTTGGTGGCAACCGCTACAGCGTCGATGCCGCCATGGCTTCCTTGGCATCGACATCTGCCAACACGGTGGCTGTCATGACATCACTTTGCGGTGAAGTGGCCACGTCGTACTTCTCATGGATTTCCGCCGCAGAAGAGCTTCGCGTGGCTCGCCAACAGCTCGAACTGCAACGCCGCACCTTGGACATTGTGACCAAGCGCAAGGACAGCGGATTTGCCTCTGGCCTTGACTGGGAACAGTCCCGTTCCCAGGTGGCTCAGACGGAAGCGAGCATTCCTCGCATGGAAGCATCCATGAAGTTGGCAGAAAACACCTTGAGTGTGCTTTTGGGTACTTACCTGAAGAACACCAAGCTGACGATGCCTTCGCCAACTGTGTATAACCGTATGCCAACGGTTCCTGTTGGGGTTCCCTCCGATCTCTTGCGCCGTCGTCCTGACGTGATTGCGGCAGAAATGGATTTCTACGCAGCCACGGCCAACGTGGGAGTTGCCGTTGCCAATCTCTATCCTAAGTTCTCGCTGACGGGATCGCTTTCCTCAGGGGCAAGCAAGTTTGAAGACGTCTTCTTGAACAAGAATGCAGGATGGTCCTTGGGAGCAAACATCACGCAGCCACTGTTCCACGCTGGTGAACTGCGCGCCCGAGTGGACGCCGAACGCTCGGCAGCCATTCGCTCGGAAGAGACCTATCGCAAGACGCTTATTTCAGCTGTGAGCGAAGTAGAGCAGGCCTTGATCAACTACGCCTCCTACAAGCAACAGCTAGCACGCATGGAAGTTGCAAACGAATCCAACAAGAAAGCAGCCGAGATCTCTCTGAAGCTGTACACCGCAGGGGAAACGGATTTCCTCAACGTGGTGACCGCGCAGACCTCATGGTTGCAGTCGGAAGAATCCATCGTGACATTGCGCCAGAACATCCGCCAGTCGGTTGTTCAATTGGCGATCGCTCTTGGTGGGGGCTGGTAATACGCCAGTCACTCACTAATACAGGCTTGGTTGGCTAAAAAAGGGTAGATGGGCCAACCAAGCCTTTCATAGTAGGCAAAAACAAGGCACTCGGGAGAACCCCGGGTGCCTTGTTGAATTTGAGAGATAATCGCTAGCTGCAGGGAGCTTTAGCGAGGAATGAACAGAAGTTCCGAGTAGGTAGGAACAGGCCAGAGATCGGCGTCTGTCATCGTTTCCAGAGCATCGATGGTCTGGCGGAGAGCCTGCATTCCTTCCTTCATGCGCTTCGTATCCTTCGCCTTGCGAGCATCGCGGAGTTCTGCGATGGAAGCTGGAATCTGGTCGTAGAGAGAACCGATGGCGTTGGCACGGTCGGTTGCCGTCTTCAAGCCCTGGGTGAGACCAGCTTGCTTCATGCGAGAGATGGTGGCAGCAAGGTCGCGGAGTTGCTTGGCGACGGCAGGCATGTACATGGTTTCAGCCATGAGGATGGCCGTTTCCGTTTCGATGCAGATTTCCTTCAAGTAGATTTCCATTTGGACTTCAAAGCGAGCATGAAGTTCCGAGGGGTTCACCACTTGGTATTTTTGGAAGAGCTCAATGGCCTTAGGATCTTCAAGGGCTTGGAGAGCTTCGACAGCACCGGGGCGGTTGAGCAAACCACGGCGTTCAGCTTCCTGCACCCACTTGTCGCAGTAGCCGTCGCCACTGAAGAGCACGCGCTTGTGCTTCTTGATGATGTCCTTCAGCGTGTTTTGGAGGACGTCGTGGAAGCGAGGAGTGCCGGCGACAGGTTCAAGGATGGAGGTCACTTCATCCATGGCTTCAGCCATGATCGTGTTGAGAACGGTCATCGGCCAAGCGCAGGTCTGAGATGAGCCTACGGCGCGGAATTCGAACTTGTTCCCCGTGAAGGCAAAGGGGCTCGTGCGGTTGCGGTCGGAGGTGTCCAGAGGAAGATCGGGCAAGGAATCGACGCCGATGTGCATGACGCCCTTCTTGCGCGAGGTGCCGGTGCCACCTTGTTCCATTTGCTTGACGATTTCATCGAGGAGGTCGCCCAAGTAGACGGAGATAATGGCAGGAGGAGCTTCGTTAGCACCCAAGCGGTGTTCGTTGCCGGCCTTAGCGACAGAAGCCAACATGATGTCGGCATGCTTGTCGACAGCCATGATGATGCAGCAGAGCAGGGTGAGGAAAATGGCGTTTTCGTGAGGGCTCTTGCCAGGGTTAAAGAGGCTACCGAAGCCAGGAGCGCCGAGCGACCAGTTGTTGTGCTTGCCAGAGCCATTGACGCCGTTGAAAGGCTTTTCGTGGAGGAGGCAGACGAGACCGTGCTTGTTGGCGGTGCGGCGAAGCACTTCCATCAACAGCATGTTGTGGTCGACGGCCAAGTTGAGGCTTTCAAAGATAGGAGCCACTTCAAACTGGCAGGGAGCCACTTCATTGTGGCGCGTCTTGGCTGGGATGCCCAAGGTCCAAAGGGCTTCATCGACGTCCACCATGAACTCGAGGACACGGTCCTCAATAGCGGCAAAGTAATGGTCCTCCATCTGCTGGTGCTTGGGAGGAACATTGCCGAAGAGGGTGCGACCGCACATCATTAGGTCAGGGCGCTTGCTGAACTGCTTCTTGTCGACCAAGAAGTATTCCTGTTCAGCGCCAAGTTCAGGGGTGACGCGGATGTCAGAGGATTCGCCAAAGCATGCCAAGAGGCGTTGTGCCTGCTGAGAAACAGCCTTCATGGAACGCAAGAGAGGCGTCTTTTTATCCAAAGCTTCACCCTTATAAGAACAGAAAGCGGTGGGGATGCACAAGGTGGCACCGTGTCCCGTGCGCTTGATGAAAGCAGGGCTTGTAGGATCCCATGCCGTGTAGCCACGAGCTTCAAAAGTGGCACGAAGACCACCAGAGGGGAAGCTAGAAGCATCGGGTTCGCCCTGGACGAGATTCTTGCCTGAGAAGGAAAGCTCCAGATTGCCTTCGCTGTCGACTTCGACGAATGAATCGTGCTTGCCAGCGGTTGAGCCGTTAAGCGGTTGGAACCAGTGGGTGTAGTGGCTAGCGCCTTTTTCTAAGGCCCATTGCTTCATCGCAACAGCCACATCATCAGCGATGTCTGGATCCAACTTATGTCCTTTCCGCATGGTTGCCAGGAGCTTTTTGTAGACATCCCGGGAAAGGTAGTTCCTCATGGTTTTGAGGTCAAAAACGTCTTGAGCGTAGATGCTCGATATCAAACTTGAAGCGTTCTCTAGGTGTGGTGCAGGCTCGTTTTTCATTTGGGAGGATGCCCCGGTTAGGACGCAACAGGAAATAACATATTTGCAACATTTTGCAAGCGTGCGTTAGGGTGAACAAACTCTTATCACAGTGGACAGAGAACTGGGATTTTTGAGACCACAAGGATCTGTCCTAGGCGAAGTTGGATTCTACAGGAATTCTGATCAACGGAAGGCTTTTGACGAATATAACGGACCAACTGGGTGAGTGCTTGATGATATTTGGTCAATTGAAACAGGGAATAATTGAAGTCTTGAATGTGTAGTAATCTAATCGATTATCTAGATTTAATTGAATAAAAAACGATAAATGAACAGTCGTTTAATTTTATGTAAACAGACGTTCATTAAATAAATTAACTTTTTTCTTGTTTGTTTGTTCAAAATGAGTAGATTTTGCGAAAAGTTGCGAAAATTACCAACTTTTCCCACACAAGCGAATATCGCTTAATTCCCCTGCTTCGGCAGTTTCTACCTCTCTCTCCCATCTCTCCAACCCCAACTACTACTATTCGGTAATAACCTTACCTCTCTCCCTAGTGAGGTTTTTACCGATCTACCCAACTACCCTATGAAAGCCACATTACCTGTTTTTGCTCTCATTACACTACTCTCTACACAAGCATTTGGTGCTTCGGATGAAACCGCAACAAC
>CAYNVM010000082.1:0-5417 GCA_964400645.1 uncultured Akkermansia sp.
GCATGTGCTTGCATGACATCAAAGAGAGGCGCTTCCAATTGGATCCCGAGACGGCGCAATACTTGAAGATCAAACTGAAGATCAAATCCTAGCTTCTCAGCACTTGATCCTAAAACGTCTTTGAAATCATTGAATCCTTCATCTTCAGAATAAGGGATGAAGGTGGCTTCTCCTGAGGCTGTGGCAATGGATAACCCTATGATGGGGGCTGTGAGAGGATCTTTGCCATCGGTAATGACATGCAATGACCACGTTGTGTTTTGCTTGAGTCTCTCGATGAAGTCCCGACGACGCTCAGCCGTGTCACACGTCACATAATGATGGGAGACTTGACTCAGATCCTTGATTTGAGGGCTTGAGAACAGGTCGTCGACAAAGGGTTCTTCGCTAGTTGCCTCCTGAGTGGGATGGGGAAGGGTGGAGAAAAGATCGTCGCTCTGCGGAATGGGAGCCTCTTGGGGGGCTAGAGCCGCTTGCTTCCCATAAAGACGAACGAGGAGAGATTTGAGCTCAAACTTGGAAAGGATGGACTTGAGCTCATCATCATTGCGTTCTTTCAACACGAGTTCTTGAGGGGTGACAGACAAGGGAACCTGTCGATTGATGGTGGCCAGTTTCTTAGAGAGTCGTGCGACATCCGCATTATTCTCCACATTTTCACGGCGCTTACCTTTAAGCTCATTTGTACGAGCCAAGAGCCCTTCAACGCTGTCAAATTGACTGATGAGTTGCTTAGCTGTTTTTTCACCGATCCCAGGAATTCCGGGGATGTTATCAGCACTGTCACCCATGAGAGCAAGGATATCGATGACTTGTTCAGCTCGGGAAATTCCCCAGTGCTCGAACAGGACAGCTTCGTCTACAACCTCGTGTTCTGCTCCTCGCTTACCAGGACGCCACAGAAATGTGGTTGGAGAAATAAGCTGGCCTAGGTCCTTATCCAAGGAGACCATGTACGATTCAAAATCGCCGGAAGCATCAGCAAGGCGAGTTAATGTGCCAATCGTATCATCAGCCTCATAACCGTCGATGCGCAGTACAGGAATACGGAAGGCCTCTAATAATCGGATAATTTCGGGGATCTGAGCGCGGAGGTCTTCAGGCATACTTTCGCGAGTAGCCTTATATTCAGGGAAGATGATGTGGCGTTCAGTAGGAACGGGCGTATCAAAGCAAGCGACGAGGTGCGTAGGATTCTCATGCTCAAGAATGGACAACAACGTATTGGCAAAGCCAAAAAGAGCGGACGTATTAACTCCCTTACTTGTACGAATAGGGTTTGTTATGAAAGCAAAGTGAGATCGGTAGGCAAGAGCCATCCCGTCCAAAATAAATAAGCGTTGGGAGGGAGTTTCACTCATCGTTTTCTTTAGCCTAACAAGAGCAAGTAATGCACGCAATACCCGAATGACCTGACTCATACGGGATAAAATTGCATGGAGAAGGATGATTGCGTTCATATCCAAGATTTCGGGCTTGCAAGCAAGTCATCCCACGTGCAATCTGTCCTGCGTTATGCTTGATATCCGCGTTATTCGTGAGAATCCTGATATGGTCAAGGAACGCCTTAAACCTCGCAGTGGCGATGCTTGGCTCTTAGTTGACGATGTCCTGCGCTGTGATGAGGACCGTCGCAATGCTGAAACTGAAAAGCAAAGTCTTCAGTCAGAACGCAATGCTAGTTCTAAGCAGATCGGCATGATGAAGAAACAGGGCCTCGACTCTAGTGAACTTGAAGCCCGCATGCGAGAAATTGGAGATCGCATCAAGGAACTTGATCGCATTTCTGCAGAAGCAGAAGAAAAGCAGGTGCAGCTCCTGATGAGCATTCCTAACCTTCCTCATGAAGGATGCCCGATCGGCTCAGATGAAACGGCTAACCCTGTCGTAAAGCTTTGGGGTGAAAAGCCAGCCATTGCTGAACCTAAGGATCACGTTGAAATTGCCACCAAGCTTGGCATGATTTCTTTTGAGGATGCAGCACGAATCACTGGTTCTGGTTTCGTTGTTTATCGTGGTCAAGGCGCTCGCCTTGAACGTGCTCTCATCAATTTCCTTCTCGATACCCAGACCATTGAAAATGGTTATCAAGAAACGGGCGTCCCATTCATGGTTAAGCGTGAATGTATGGAAGGTACTGGCCAATTGCCTAAGTTTGAAGATGACATGTACGGTACAGAAAACCAGCAGTACTTCATGGTCCCAACGGCTGAAGTGCCTGTCACCAATCTTTACCGCGACACCATCCTTAACGAAAGCCAGTTGCCTATCAAGATGACGGCATATACTCCTTGCTTCCGCCGTGAAGCAGGTAGCGCTGGCCGCGATAACCGTGGCATGATCCGTGTCCACCAGTTCGATAAGGTAGAACTCGTTAAGATTGTTAAGCCTGACAATTCTTACGATGAACTGGAATCTCTTCTTCTTGATGCTGAAAAGATTCTTCAGAAGTTGGGGCTTCACTACCGTGTTATTGAACTTTGCACAGGTGACCTTGGGTTCTCATCGGCCAAGACCTATGACATTGAAGTTTGGGCTCCTGGCCAAAACAAGTACTTGGAAGTTTCTTCCTGCTCCTGCTTTGTCGATTACCAAGCTCGCCGCATGAAACTCCGCTATAAGGATGCTGACGGTAAGAACAAGTTCTGCCACACGCTCAACGGTTCTGGTACGGCTCTTCCTAGACTTTATGTCGCTCTTGTTGAGTCTTACCAACAGCCTGATGGCTCCATTCGCATTCCTGAAGCTCTTGTGCCTTACTTTGGCGCAGAAGAAATCCGCTAAACGGTTTAGGAATTTATCAATTCTCTCAATCAAAGCTCCTTGGGTGATTAAGCTACCTAAGGAGCTTTGATTTTTGTCTCCCCATTTCTGCAGAGCTCCCAGGCTGAGTTTTAGTCTGACAGCCCGGGGAATTAGCTTGCATTTAGTTTGAAAATCCGTAGCGTTTATGGCAATGAGTGCAGATTTTATTTGCGCTCGTCTGTCGTCGGGCATGCCTTGAGAAATTTTCATAACCCAGGGGATGTAAGACTCTGGGAAAATAATCTGATGATTGATCACGAGTGATGTTCTTCAGATAAGCAGCACAGGGCTTGATGAGGTAAGTTTTGTGTACGCTAACCCCCTTCCTAGGCACTGCCCGTACCTCTAAACCAACGTATTCAGATCACCTGCTCGCAACCGATCTGGGTATGAGACCTTGGTTGCGAGCATATAATAATACTATGAGTATCTACTCTGTTGAATGTAATGTTGGTTCCTCGCCAATCACGATCGAAACTGGGAAGATGGCACGTCTTGCAGATGGTGCTGTGACCGTTCGTTGTGGTGATACGGTTGTGTTGGTCACGGTTGTCAGTGCTACCAAGATCAAGGAAGGTCAGACCTTCTTCCCATTGTCTGTTGAATATAAGGAAAAGGCCGCTGCCGCAGGTATGTTCCCTGGCGGTTATTTCAAGCGTGAAGGTCGTCCTACGGAAAAGGAAATCTTGACCTGCCGCATGACGGACCGTCCTTTGCGTCCCATGTTCCCCAAGGGTTACTTCTATGACACCCAGGTGATTTCATTGTTGATGGCAGCTGATGGTCAGAATGAACCTGATATCTTGAGCATTAACGGTGCTTCTGCTGCATGCGTTATCTCTGACTTGCCCTTTGCTGAACCTGTTGGCGCTGTCCGCGTAGGTAAGGTTAACGGCCAATTCGTGATCAACCCAACGAATGCTGAACGCGAAGTCAGCGACCTCGACCTCGTGTTCGCAGGTACCAAGGATCAGGTGATCATGATCGAAGGTTCCGCTAAGGAACTTCCTGAAGACGAATTTATCGCCGCTCTCCACGTTGCCCAGGACAACGTCCGCATCCTTTGCGAAAAGCAGGAAGAACTCCGTTCTGTTTGTGGCAAGCCTAAGCGTTCCTATGAACTCTGCTTGGCAAAGCCTGAACTCCTCGAAGTTGGTTACGAAATTGCAGGCGATCGCATCGAAGACGCTATTTACGCTGCTTCCAAGATCGAACGTCAACACAAGGTCGGCGCTCTTCGCGATGAAGTTGAAGCTGCTATCCGCGAACGCTATCCTGAAGCTACAGACTTCGACGTTGAACAAGTATTCGAATACATCCAGAAGAAGGCATTCCGCATTTCTATCATGGACAAGGACAAGCGTGCTGATGGTCGTGCCATCAAACAACTCCGTCCTTTGACTGCTGAAATCAATGTTTTGCCTCCAGTTGTTCACGGCTCCGCTCTCTTCGCTCGTGGCGAAACCATGTCAGTTTGCTTGGCCACGTTGGCTCCTGTGGAAGAAAAGCAATACCTCGACAACTACACGGGTAGCGTGAATGAAAAACGCTTCATTCTCCACTACAACTTCCCTCCATTCTCCGTAGGTGATACGGGGCGCTTTGGTGGCCAAAACCGTCGTGAAATTGGTCACGGTGCTCTTGCCGAACGCTCCATTGCACCAGTTGTTCCAAGTGCTGAAGAATTCCCATATGCTATCCGTGTTTCCTCGGAAATCATGGAATCCAATGGCTCAACCTCCATGGCATCTGTCTGCGCAGGCACCATGTCCCTTTTGGCCGCTGGCGTTCCTTTGAAGCGCCCTGTTGCAGGTATTTCTGTAGGCTTGGTTACGGAACAAAATGACCAACACCAAATCACCAAGTACAAGACCCTTCTGGACATCATTGGTTCTGAAGACTTCTACGGTGACATGGACTTCAAACTTTGCGGTACGGAATTGGGTGTTACTGGTTACCAGCTTGACCTCAAGCTTCCTGGCATTCCTCTTGCCATCTTGGAAGACGCCATTCACTTGGCTAAGCAAGGCCGCACTCAGGTGTTGGAAACGATGGCCACAGCTATCACGGAACCTGCTCCAATGAGTCCAAATGCACCTCGCATTGAAACCACCAAGATCCCACAAGATCGCATCGGTGAATTGATTGGACCTGGTGGCAAGAACATCAAGGCTATCCAAGCTGAATCTGGTGCTGATCTCAACATCGAGGAAGACGGTACGGTACACATCTATGCTGCTAAGCAAGAAGGCCTCGAACGTGCTCTCTATCTTGTGAAGCGCATGTTCCAAGAAGTCGAAGTTGGCGAAACCTACACGGGTAAGGTTGTTTCCACGACGACGTTTGGTGCATTCATGGAAGTGATTCCTGGCAAGGACGGCTTGATTCACATCTCTGAACTTGCTGAAGGTCGCACGGCCAAGACGGAAGATGTCGTTAAGGTTGGCGATGTGGTTACAGCCAAGTGCATCGGCATCGACGAAAAGGGTCGTGTCAAGATGTCCATCAAGGCCGCTCTCCGCGACCAAAAGGCTAAGGAAGCAGAAGCTTCTGAAAAGTAAGCCGATCGGGGTGTTTGCCCCTCATCCATTTCAACGCTAAATAAAGCGTAT
>CAYNVM010000083.1:0-5384 GCA_964400645.1 uncultured Akkermansia sp.
GAGATCGGCTTGACTCCTCTCCGCCTATACTGCACCCTGCTCTGCCGTGACGACTCCTGCCTTTATCCCCGATGACTATTTCCGCCTGCACACTCCTGCGGAAATCTTTGGCACGCCTGAGCCATTCGAAGTCGATCTTGGTTGCGGGGATGGCAGTTTCCTCCTCCAAATGGCCCAGCATTTCCCTGATCGCCATTTCTTGGGAGTCGAACGCTTGTTGGGGCGTGTCCGTGGCGTCTGCGCTAAAGCCTCCCAGCAACAAATCGACAACGTACGAGTCCTCCGCATCGAGAGCTCATACCTCCTCGAATGGTTCCTGGCCCCTGGCTCCATCTCCCGACTCCATTACCTCTGCCCTGACCCCTGGCCCAAAACACGGCACCACAAAAATCGCCTCATTCAGGACGAGCTCATGCCGCACCTCCATCGTGCCCTCGCTGATAACGGGGAATTTCTCTTCAAAACAGATCACCCCGAGTACTTCGAATGGGTATTAGATCACATGAAACGCAGTGGTCTCTTTGAGCGCCTCTCGTGGGAAGAAGACGAACTCTTCTACCCTAAAACTGACTTCCAACTCCACTGGGAATCCATGGGCAAAGAAATCTTCAGAGCCCGCTTCCGCAAAATTTCCCAATAAACCTTCCCCGCAAGGGATTCACACCTTACTGATTCAGGTCTAGCCCCATAATATAGTCGGTCATATAGAAGCCATGACCGATAGGGAAATCCCCCTCGTCCACTTGGTGCATACCCATGTGCTTGTAGAACGTCACCGCCTTATTGTAGCGGTTCACATTCAAGCGCAATTCACAAGGCCCAGGATGTTTTTTGCTCACATAGTCGACGACAAACTGGAAGAGAAACTCACCAACCTTCCGTCCCTGGAATTCTGGTAGCACATAGATTTTCTGGAGGTGGAACTGATGTTCGCCTTCCTGCTCCACTGAAACGTACCCACAATCCTGACCGTCCAACTGGGCTATAAAATAGCTATGCCCGCCCGTCATCTGAGCCTTGAGACTCTCCTCTGAATACATCCAATCCATCATGTAGTCCAACTGCTCCTGGCTGAGCAAATGGGCGTACGTCGCAGGAAAAGCCACACCGGCCAACTGACGAATCAATGGGATATCTTCTAAAGTAGCGGGTCTCTGTGAAATCATGATTCCTAATTTTAATCCCTTCCCGTTCCCACTCAAGTATTCATCCCTCCCCAACTAATTTCTGTAGCATCCGCTCCGAATCTTCTTGATTTCTGCACAATCCCCGCTATCTTCTCCCTCGTTCACGTCACGGATGGGTGGCAGAGCGGTTTAATGCAACGGTCTTGAAAACCGTCGAAGGGAAACCTTCCGTGGGTTCGAATCCCACCCCATCCGCCATTTTTCTTCACCTCGGCTCGTGATTCTTGATTCGCCTCTTTCCTCCTGTTGAGACGAGATTTTGTTGCCAAGTCCCTCGCTTGGATCTAAGCATAAACCATGCTTAAAAAGTTAGTCGTGGCCAGTACCCTCGCCTTCTTATTCTCTTGTTCCAGTACGCCTGAAGGCAGTGGGAACAACGGCCAAGGATACTCGGGATACCTAACCAAAAGCTACAAAGTGCGAGGCCGTCAGTACACTCCCATGAGCGTCGATGAAGCCTTGCGTTTCTCCCAAACGGGCATCGCTAGCTATTACGATGAATCCGCTGTCTTCGGCATGGTCAGTGGCAAAACTGCCATCGGCGAACGTGTCCACCCATGGCACATCCACGCTGCCCACACCACGCTCCCCCTTCCCTGCAAAGTCCTCGTCACCTCTCTCACCAACGGCAAACGCGTCCTCGTCCGCGTCAATGACCGCGGTCCCTTCGTTAAAGGCCGCATCATCGACCTCAGTCGCAAAGCCGCTGAAGAATTGGGGATGATCGGCCACGGCACCATGCCCGTCAGAATCGACGTCATCTCCGTTGGCGATGGTCCTTGGAAGCGCTACCGACAAATGCCACCTCGCAAAGCCAAATCATAATGCTCAGGGGTACGTACCGCCCCACCCTCACCCATCGCCTGACATGTCAAAATTCATCGTCATGGCGACGAATTATTCTTCACAAGCGTTCAATGTAGGAATATTTTGTTTCTTTCCTACCCACCCTGTATGAAGAATCTTCTATCCATCGAACAACTCCAGGCTGACGAAATTACCTCACTATTAGCACTGGGGCATCAGCTGAAGTCCGAGCGCGGACATCATGCAGAGCAGCCCCTCAAAGGCCAGACGTGGGGTCTTATCTTTTCCAAATCTTCCACTCGCACCCGCGTTTCCTTTGAAGTCGGTATCAGCGAACTGGGCGGTCGCCCCATGTTCCTCTCTGTTCACGACATCCAGTTGGGTCGTGGCGAACCTATTCGCGACACCGCACGCGTCCTCGGTCGCATGATTCACGGCGTCGCCATCCGCACCTACGGCCAACAAGAAGTCGTCGACTTCGCTGAGTACTCGGGCATCCCAACCATCAATGCGTTGACTGACGAAGAGCACCCCTGCCAGATCTTGGCTGACCTCCTCACCATTGAGGAGCTCTACGGTGTCGGCTCATGGAAAGACATGAAGATCGCCTTCTTGGGTGATGCCGACAACAACATGGGTCGCTCATGGATGTGGGCAGCAAAACGCCTCGGTTTCACCTTGGCTCTTGGTGGACCAGAAGCCTACCTTCCCACGGCTGAATATCGCGCCAAACTGGACTGCGACAACATTATCTACACGACTGATCCCGTTGAAGCCACGCGCGACGCCACCGTCGTCAACACCGACACGTGGATCTCTATGGGTCAAGAAGCGGAACACGGAACCAAGGAAAAACACTTCCTCCCCTACCAAGTCAACGACGAGCTCCTGAAGGTGGCTGCCTCCAACGTGACGGTCATGCACTGCCTCCCTGCTTACCGTGGCATGGAAATCACCGACGAAGTGTTGGAACGCTTTGCTCCTGCCATCTTCCGCGAAGCCGAAAACCGTCTGCACGCCCAAAAGGCCGTCCTGAGCACGCTCGCCCGTCACTAATGGGCAACGCCTCCTGAATTCTTATGAGTACGTACGAAGAGAGATTACAGGAACTCTTGGAAGAACTCGACCTCTTCCAAGACTGGAGTGAACGCTATGAGTACATCATTAGCCTAGGCAAGCAATTGCCTCCATTGGCCTCTGAATTCAAAACTGATGACCGCCTCATCAAAGGTTGCCAATCTCGCGTCTGGCTTTACACCGAAGCTCAAGGCGACACCATCAACCTAGCCGCCGACAGCGACTCCGTCATCACCAAAGGTCTCATCGCCCTCTTCATCCGCCTGCTCTCTGGACTCCCTGCCGAGGAAATCATCCACGCTGACATGTCCAAACTGGAAGCCACTGGCCTACATGACCACTTGGCTCCCACAAGAGCGAACGCTCTCAACGCCATGGCCGCTCAAATCAAACAGTCCGCCATCGCTCTCCTTGCCTAACCAAGGACTAAGGGACAGGCCCTAGCGACAACTTCTCGTGCAAAGCAGGCATCCGATTACTTCGGATGCCTGCTTTATTTTCCAGGAAGTGTCTTCATTTTGTGGTATAATAGTAATCACTCCCCTCTTTCATTGCCTATCGAAAGGAGCTATAGTTTATATTTCTCAGGCAAACAAATAACCCATTTCAACCACTGACGAAGTCAGATTCCCCTCCACAATACCTATGGATGATATATTCGAAGCTGTCAGTTCTGGAGACCTAACCGCCATCCAAGAAGCCCTCGACAACGGCGCCGACGTTAATGCCCTCTCCAATGATGGACGAACGCCCTTAATGACCGCCGACTCCGTCGAAATTGCTCAACTCCTTATCGAACGAGGGGCTGACGTCAATGCTCGCGACGATGATGGCAAAACTCCGCTCATCTGGGCCTGTGAAAAAGGCATTTTTGAACTCATTGAACTCCTCATCAGACTCGACACTGATGTAAATGCTAAAAGCAAAAGCGGTCGCACGCCCCTGATGTTTGCTAGCGCCAACAAATCTGATCAGAGTGACCAAATCATCCGCACCCTCATCGCTTCAGGTGCTATCATCCAAGAGAAGGATAACGACGGCAAGTCGGCTCTGGAATACGCTTCTCAAGCCGGAAACAGTGATGCGGCAAAGCTCATCCTTTCCTTCTTGCTACTCAAGGCTTGCAAAGAAAATGACCTGCTTGCCGTCCAAAACGCCATTAACACTGGCGCCGATATCAATGCTCAAGACAATGAGGGGACAACGCCTCTCATGCTAGCTTCTCGTTATGGTGATGCCCAATTGGTCGATCTCCTTATAGCCTCGGGCGCTGATGTCCTCGCCACAAACAATAAAAAAGCAACGTCCCTCATCTTTGCGACCTCGAACGAAACAAAGGATAGAGACAAGATCATCCAAGTCCTCATCGACCACGGCGTTGACATCAACCGCCCTGACAAAGACGGTTGGCCTCCCCTCATGCATGCAGCTCGCTATCGTGATGCGCAACTGGTCAATCTCCTCATCGACCACGGTGCCGACGTTAACTACCAAAAGGCCGACGGTCTGACTTCCCTTACCCTGGCCACCCGTAATGAATCTCAGGAAAGAGACGCTATCATCAAAACCCTCATCACTCACGGCGCCAAGCTCAATATCAAAAACCAGTCGGGTTGGTCTCTTCTGATGAGCGCTTCGGGATACCGTGATCCTCAACTCGTCAAACTACTCATCGAAGCTTGCGCCTCTGACATCAATGAAAAGAACAATGATGGGTGGACTCCTCTGATGATTGCCTCTCGTCACCGTGACGCTCAACTGGTCAAACTACTCATTGATGCCGGTGCCGACGTAAATGTCTCTGACAATGACGGTTGGACTCCCCTGATGATTGTTTCTCGTTACCGTGATGCTCAGCTTGCTAGCCTTCTCATCGATGCCGGCGCTGATGTGAATGCTAAAAACGCTCAGGAAGAAAGTCCCATCATCCTGGCCACCCATCGAGAAGATGATGAAAGAGACAACATCATCAAACTCCTCGCTGAACACGGTGCCGACGTAAATACGAAGGACAAGGAATCTTGGACGCCACTCATGCATGCAGCGCGCTATCACGATGCCCAATTTGTCAAACTCCTCATCGACGTTGGAGCTGATGTTCACGTGACAAACAATGATGGGGCCACGGCCATCTTCATGGCCATCTGTAACTTTACAGAAAAACGATACGATATCATCCAAGTCCTCGTCGATCATGGGGCTGACGTCAACGTAACTATCGATAACGACATGACGCCCCTAAGATTTGTCACTCTCTTATGCCCTGACAAAAGACTAATCGAACTCCTAGTCTCCCTAGGCGCCAAATAACGG
>CAYNVM010000084.1:0-5188 GCA_964400645.1 uncultured Akkermansia sp.
GCTGTTTCAAACTTCCACGAGGGGTGAGTCTGCTTCAGGAGCTTGGCCGTTTTAATGAAGACAGGGAAGTGTCTCTCAATCTCCTTCGTTCTGCTTCCGGGGAAGAAGCCAATCAGCTCATCTTCGCGGATATCATTTTGGTGGCGAGCCAAGATATCATCAACCAGAGGGTGGCCGACAAATTCCGTTTTAAGTCCTGCATTCTCAAACAAAGGCTTTTCGAAGGGGAAAATGCACATCATGAGATCGAGGATTTTCGCCATTTTGGGGATGCGGCCTTTGTGCCACGCCCAAACTTGAGGAGAAATGAAGTAGACAATCTTCGTTTCAGGAGACAAGCGATGGACTCGTTCAGCGAGTCTTAAATTAAATCCAGGATAATCAACTAGGATGAGGCATTCAGGTTTGTCTCTGACAATAGCATCTAAGGTGTTAAGGAGATACTTCTTAAAGTAGTTAAAACGTTTAAGAACTTCAACCAGACCAACAACCGCCGCCTCATCAGCCCAGTCCTCAACTTGATCACTGAGTTGATGCATCAGAGTACCGCCAAGCCCTACAATATCTAAGTCTGGGAAAATTTTGTAAAGTTCCTGCATGAGGAGAGCCCCATGCTTATCTCCACTTGTTTCACCTGCGATAATATAAAACTTCATGTCTTTGTAGAGTGGTCTATCAGAGAACTGATGCGGTAGGTGCATCATACCTGAACTTAACTTAGGGGCAACAAAAGACTTTTCAAAACAAACTGACAGTGCAGACTGCATTCCGACATGTTGCAGGATTTATTGTCTATATGGATGCAGTGGGTGCAAGACTGGGGATACTGGGGCGTCACATTGCTTATGGCGATGGAAAGTTCCATTTTCCCCGTTCCTAGCGAACTGGTGATTCCACCTGCCGTCATGCACGACAACATGAGCGTTGTCGGCGTTGTCCTTGCTGGGACTTTTGGATCATGGGCTGGCTCAGCTATTACCTATTGGGTGGCTCGCATCCTGGGCAGACCTTTCATCATGAAATGGGGCTCCTACTGCTTCATGCCACCAGCTAAGGTCGAAAAGGCAGAACGCTTCCTTGCCCGTTATGAAATTGGTGGCATTTTCTTCGCTCGTCTTCTTCCCGTGATTCGCCACCTGATCTCCATTCCTGCAGGTCTTGTCCGCATGAAGTTTTCCGTTTTCTCACTCATCACTATTTTGGGCTCAGGGCTGTGGTGCACCGTTTTGGCTTTGTGCGGTTCTTGGGTGAAGCAGAAGAATCCAGGCGTCATGGATGACCCCAATCAGCTGATGGCGGCCGTCAAAGCAGAAAGCCACTGGATTATTGTTGCGGTTCTTGTCCTTGCCATCCTTTATGTCATTATGGTCGCGCTGACCAAGAAGAAGTCGACCGATACGGCTGAGGAAGAATAACTAGGAGGAAACGAGATGGAAGACCAGACATCGCGAGAGGTTCGAGCCATGGAATTGTTCCATGAGGGCTACAATTGTGCACAATCCGTATTTGCGGCTTTTGCTAGCGACTGCCAATTGCCAGAGGCGATGGCGTTGAAGCTTTCAGCACCTTTTGGTGCAGGGTTCGGTCGTATGAGAGAAGTCTGTGGGGCTGTTTGTGGAGCGGCGATGGTTGCCGGAGCTTTTGAAGGGAATGACACGCCCAATACTGACGACAAGGAGCGTATTTTTACGCTTGTCCAACAGTTTGCGGCACAATTCAAAGAAGAATTCGGGACCTACTATTGTCGAGAGCTCCTTGGGTTGGAACACAAAAAATGCCCAGAATCAGCTCGACCTTCAGATCGAACGGCCGCTTATTACGGGAGCAGACCCTGCGAACACTGCGTTGCCTTTGCAAGTCGTATGGCTGCGGAATACCTCCGCACTCTCAGAGCCAAGTGAGAACTTATCTCGGTGCGACGCCTAAATAGTTCCTTACTCGTTTCATCGACGGCAAAGAAACTCTGGGGGATTGGCACCAAAAGGCAGAGGACGTTCCGCCGTCCAGGTTCAAAGCAAGAAAGACGTTGAAGTCCCCTAAAGCCTTGGGCGTTGCCAACCAGTTGGCAAGTTCGGCGAGAGTGAGGGAGCTTGTCATCGCAATACACCAGTTGCCCTTACCATCAGTTGCAACAAAGGTTCGATTGGTGCTCTTTTCTGCATTGAGACCCGTGATGGCCTTACCACGTTCGACGAGGAATGGACCACCTTGGAGAGCATTGATGGGCGATACTTTAGACTTAAGTCCTGCGTACTGCTTACTACGCATCATGGAAATGCTTCGGCCGTTGTCATAGATGACACCCGCAACAGTGAACGAGCCCGAAGCAAAAGGAGCGATTTGACGGCTATTCTGGATGACGAGCCCGAGAGGAGGTCCCTGAGGAGCGGCGCCAAAGAAACAACCGTTGACCCCAGCCACACAGTTCGTCCGCTTCATGGCTTCTTCGAGCGTACCGAAATGAGGTTGCGTCATGTCACGTTCATCCAGGACAACGAATTTGAAGTCCTTGTCATTGAACAAGAAGGCATAGATGCGATCTGAAGGAGAGAAAAATCCCGTTGAACGATCGAACTGACGGAACTCAGCTGCATAACAAGTTCCCAGTAGCAGGATGAGACTCAGGAAAAGTTCGAGAAGAAGAGGTCTCTTCATAGGGACTATTGGCAGTTAGGTAAGAAAATTTGGCGAGAAGCAATCGTCCCTGCAGGGACTTCAGCGTGAGGCCATACAACACATGAGTTGAGTTGGACACCGCTACCGATTTTAGCACCTGAGCCAATAGAGCAGAACGAATCAATGCTAGCGTCAGGAGAGATGTCGGCCGTGGGCGAGATTCTCATGCAGTGGCTAGGATCCAAAATGGCTTCAGGATGTTCATGAACATCGAGATAGCTGTCTGGAGTTCCTAAATCCATCCATTCGCTGTCATTGCTCAAATAGCCATGGACTTTCTCTTGCTTGATCAGTTCAAGAAGGGCGGGGATGATCGATACAATGTCGCCTGATGGGATGAGCGGTAAGATCTCGGCAGGATTGACGCAATAAATGCCTGTGAATTGGTAATTGCCAGGATCTACACCAAGAGAGTGTCGCATGTCAGTGACACGTCGGCTTACTGGGTCAAAGCCCACGTTGCGGATGTGCCCTTGCGAGCGCAATGCGAGAGTGACGGCAGCACCAGAGTTGAGGTGATCCTGAACCAATTCATCCAAGGCAAGAGTGGAGAGAATATCTCCGTTGTGGATGAGCAAGGGAGCGTCACAATCGATCAAGTGGGCAATGTTCTTGAGACCTCCCCCTGTATCCAACAAGATGGGTTCGTAACTGAATTGCAACGAGCAATCCTCCCATGTCCCTGAAGGGAAAAGATCATTCCAAACCGAGGCGAGATGATGCGTATTGATGACCATTTCCTTGACCCCCAACGCTCTGATTCTTCTCATGGTATGCACCACCATGGGATCCTGAAAGACAGGAACGAGAGGCTTTGGACGCAAAGACGTCAAAGGGCGCAAGCGAGTCCCTAAACCAGCTCCAAGAATAAAGGCTTGTTTGATGAGT
The DNA here is from genome assembly GCA_964400645.1 of uncultured Akkermansia sp. Classification (GTDB taxonomy): domain Bacteria; phylum Verrucomicrobiota; class Verrucomicrobiia; order Verrucomicrobiales; family Akkermansiaceae; genus Akkermansia. Next base: position 3,565 of record CAYNVM010000084.1, read on the forward strand.
GGTTTGTCGGGAGCTTTTTCCATTCTGCAAGGAGTGTGTACCCACTCTAGAGAGCTGTTGCAAGTCTGCTTTTTATTTAAATTTTCAAATTCCACTGATATCTTGATTTCTCATAGAATATATGGTATTAGTAACTTCGTGTAATTTTGTTTACATGATGGTTTGAAGCCATTGATTTAACGCCAACACAGTCACTACTGATGAATATTGAATTTCTTGGTTGGGATAAAAAGTTACCAGATGCCATTGCCGATAAGCTACTAGAAGAAGGCAATTCATGGGACGGTCTCGTGGTCGTTGTTCCTACGGAAGAATCTGCGAAACGGCTCCGCATTTCATTGATCGAGCGAGCAGAGAATCACGCAGTCATCCTGCCGCAGATTATGACTCCTCCCCATTTACTGAATGCTGCCGTAGGGGAGACGGACGGGGAAGATCTAGCGCTTCGTATAGCCTGGGCTCGTGTCATTAGCCAAGTCAAGGAACCGAACGAGTTGATTCGGATCTTGCCGCAAGACCGCTCCTTTTCCTGGAGTATGCAGATGGCCGCTCTCTGCTTGAAAGCACGGCAAGCCCTTCATGAAGATCTTAAGAGTTTTGAGGACGTCCTGAAGTTCCCAGATCTTCCATTGCACGAAACGGAACGTTGGCAGTTACTTGCTGAATGGGAAGAGCAAACACGCCAGATCCTAGCCGATGCAGGATTGAATCATCTGCAGGATGACGAACTGAAATGGGCCAAGTCACCAAGTTTGCCCCAGGATGTGAACCGCGTTGTCATTGCAGGTGATCCTGATCCTCTTCCGATCTTGATCCATGGGCTTTCCGAGCTAGCTGCATCGGGTGCTATTGAATTGAGTTCATGGGTTTATGCACCGGAAGGATTCCCCGTTGATTCGTGGGGGCGTCCTGTTGAGTCAGAGGAACTGAACACGATTGATTTACCAGATGGGGATGCTCCCTTTGAACTGTCATCGGGTGCCTCTGAAATGGTTGAGCAGATTGTTTCATGGTTTGCCGAAGAAGGGGTGAACAATACGCAATGTGCCATAGGTTGTTGTGATTCGGCGTTTGCCAATAGTCTCACTGAAGGTATCGAAGAAGCCGGATGGAAGGTTTATCGAGCGAGCGGTTACGAAGCTAGTCGCACGGGGATTGCCCGTTTGCTCAGCCAGATAGAAGCGGTTGTTGAAAATTCCAACGACTGGCAAATTTTTGAGCCATTGTGTCGATCGACTCTTTTGGCAGAAGCGTTGAATCTTCCCGATGCGTTCAAGGTAGCGAAGAAACTGGATCGTTTGGATGGGGAGCATATTCCCAGTGAAACAAGTTTTGTGTTGCAGCTGTTGAAAGCCGATGGTGATGCACAGGCGATTCACCACATCACGACTATTCAGAACTGGTTGAACACATGGCAAGAAGGCAACGTGGGATTTGCGGCGCAGACGTTGGCACAGAACTTGCGCCAGGCCAATTGGGCAGGGAAGTTCCAGGACAAGCTTTTGAAGAAACTTGAGGAATGGGGACGACGCATTGCCGACTTAGAGCAGGGGAGCTTGCAGTTGAGTTACACAGAAGCCATGTCTATCCTGACGTCGTCGATTTCACGAGACAAGGTCTATAC
>CAYNVM010000085.1:0-5061 GCA_964400645.1 uncultured Akkermansia sp.
CCCGTGCTGATGAAGTGAATGTAGCTCACACCGTTAGGCGTCTTGTTGGCCATGACGAGGTTGCCCACGTTCTTACCATCGAGAGCCACCTTAGCTTTAGAGTCCTGCCAAGTGATGGACAGATCATGCCAAGCATTTGCCGAGAAGGGGACATTCTTGCCGGTGAGGGAAAGAACAGGCTTCGGAGAGAGCTTGATGGGGAAGGTAAAGACGGCGTAATCCTTCGTCGTCGTGTCACACGCGTTGAAGAGGCGGTCCGTGAGAGAGACTTGGAGGCCAGAATCAGACGTTTGATCGCCATCAGCGACGCGGAAGCGGAAGGTCACACGGCCGGTTGTTCCGTTGGGGAAGTTCCAGGTGGCGCCACCGTTTTGGTAATCGACATTGGCTTCAGAGTTGACCAGCGTTGGATCATCGAGACGCTTGATTTGAAGCACCTTGCGGGATTCGTCATCAGGATCAGCGACGAGTTCGCAGGAAGGCTTACGATTGTAACTGCAGTGACCGGCAGGCTTGGGAATATAGGTGTGGATGGTCCAATCGTTCTCGAGGTCCTTGCCGGTTTGAGTGGATCTCTTCTTCTCAGCGACCCAGCGGCGATCAACGATCACGAGGCGGCGATGCTTCGGGTGCTGGCCGAGAGAGATGAGGAGACGGTTCTTATCCAACTCGATCACTTCACTCTGGTGTTTCCCTCTATCTTCAGGGCCGTTGAGCGTGGCGTACTGAGGATGGTTTCTGTTTTCATCGAGGATGATTTCACGGAAGCCATACCAGGTTTTGCCACCGTCCTTGGACATAGCGATGTGGTGAGAGTCGCGGTTGGTGAAGGCATCTTCCCAGGCATCCTTCGTGGCCTTACAGTTTTCAGGGAGAGCCATGGTATTGGTCCAGAGCGAGACGATGGCGCCATCCGAGAGCTTGGCCAAGGTGTTCATGGTCAGCGTGCCAAAGAAGCGAGAAGGTTCGGATTTGCTCCAGGTGTCCCCATTATCCCTTGAGTAAGACTGCCAAGCTTGGTCGAGCGAGGTACGGACGAGAGCCCAGAGACGGCCATCAGGGAGTTCGACGACCGTGGCTTCGACGGCGTTATTGTACCAACGTACACCTTCGTGCGGCGGTTTCTTCTCGAATTTAGGGGACGTGATATTGCCCTTGGACGATCTCCAGGTGAGGCCACCGTCATCCGAGATATCGAACTTAGTGCCAGCGCCCGTCGTGTGGTAAGGGATGAGGATACGCTTGCCCTTATTGATGAAAATGGGGTTACGCATGATCCCAGGGAGAGTCAGCAAGTTCTTGCGGACTTCAGGATCCTTCCAGTTGGTTTCAAGCTTACCGTCCTTGGTGACCGCCGACCATTCGCCATCGAGGCCGCCCTTACTGAGGAAGACAAAGCCGTTGATGGGTTGGACGCGGATGAACTCCTTCGTGAGCGGGTTTTGCGTGATAGCAGGGGCTTCCTTCGGGATGCCGCCGTAGTTGGGGGGATAGCTATCGGGAGCCATCTTGCTGGTCCAGGTCAACCCATTGTCCATGCTCACCAGATAATCGGGAGCTTTTCTGGTTCCCGAGTAGTGTCTGATTTCCTGATCGCTGACGCGGACGAGGCCGCGGCTACCATCGGCCGGCGGAACGCCGACGACTTGAGGTTTGGGATAGCTCTTAGCCGGAGCTTTAGCAGGCTTCGCATCTTGCGCCACCGCATTGAAGCAAAGCCCCGCTACCATGAGTCCGCATACACTCATGACAAAAGAGGAAGAAGGATGATGTTTCATGGACGCCTTTTTTTAACAAGATCATTGAAGATGAACGATAAAAAAATCAATAAACATGTCACACATGTCCAGGTTTTTCTGAATATATGCCTAAAATGATCCCGGCGAAGGCGAAAAAGGTGTAAATTAAACAAAAAGGCCAGAACGAAGAATCGGGATGAATGAGGGTGCTACCTAATAGAGCTAAAGCGGCACCGAGGGTGAAACCAATGCCTTGAGCCATGCCAGAAAGCTCGATGGCTTGCGCGCTGTTGCGCGAGCGTTCGACCATGAGAGCCATGCCCCGGCTGAAGATGGCGCCGGTTCCCATGCCAATGATGAGCGAGAAAGGAATCATCAGCGAAGCGTTGAGGTACATGATGCCCCATATTGAGAGAGACGAAGCGGTGAACGAGAGGATGATGAGACGGCTGTTGCCACCCAAGAGCTTGGCGAGCCATGGGGTCAGCATGGTCGTGGGGATTTGAGCTACGGTCGTCAGGGCCAGCAGATAGCCGGCATCCTTATCGTTGAGGCCACGATGTTGGAGCATGACACTGAGCCAGGTGAAGAAAAAGTAAGCGGCGGCGACACGGCACATGTAGAACAGCGAGATTTGCCACGCCCGAGCGTTCTTCCACAGAGAGCGTGTTGGGGGAGAGGGAGACGAGGAGTCGCTCAGTGAGGGCGGGGGAGAGGAGGGAGAGAATAAGCTGAGGGCAAAGGCCAGAAGGAGAGGAATAGCCCAGAACGAGAGCGACGTCGACCAGGTTCCCAAGAGATTCACCAGAGGGACAGAGACCGCGGCTGCGACGGCCGTTCCCAAGCCAACGAGAGCGCTATAAGCGCCCATCATGATCGTTGCATGGTTAGGCATGAGCGACTTAATCCACCCGGGGACCGTGGTGCCAGCGATACCGAGACCGAGCCCGATCAGAATCATGCCACCGTAGAGCCCGACCGAGGCGCCATAGCTTCGCCAGAGGATGCCCAGAAGAGCGACGAGAGGAGTCCAGATGACGAGAGAACGAGCGCTGAAGCGTTGATTGAGCCAAGGAGCCAGAGGGGCCGCAATGCCCAAGACGAAAATGGGGAGCAGAGCGAAGATGCCCGAGCTCGTCGAGGAAAGATGAAGATCCAGAGAGATGAGTTCCAAGAGAGGATCTTGCGCCGTCAACGCAGGGCGTAAATTGAAACAAATCAGGCAAAAGGTAATGATAAAGAGGAAGGATTTAAGTCTTGAACGCAAGGGTATAGAATTCATAACTCAAGGGGACAATTACATCTGGTTGAGAGACTATTGATGGTACGAATGTTAAGCTCATGACGTGTAACTTTGACAAAATGACACATACAGGAAGTAAGCATAGCTCCCTGGGGGCAATAAATGAACCATTGGAGTAGGGGGCATTCCGAAAGAAAAAGGCTTCCATTCCATGGGAAACTGGAGTAGTTTCCTTTTTCGGTTAAATCGACCAAACTCAAACTGAACGATACCTGCTATGAGTAAAAACGAAACTCCATCCGCCCCACCATCCGAAACACAAATGACCGGAGCTGAAGTCTTGGTCGAGTGCCTCGTCCGCGAAGGAGTCGAAGTCGTCTTTGCTTATCCAGGTGGCGCTAGCATGCCGATTCACCAAGCATTGAGCCACGAATCACGCATTCGCACGATTCTTCCCCGCCACGAACAGGGGGGAAGCTTTGCCGCTGAAGGCTACGGACGCGTGACGGGCAAGGCCGGGGTATGTATTTCCACCTCAGGACCAGGCGCCACCAACATGATCACGGCCATTGCCGACGCTTATTTGGATTCGACGCCATTGATTGCGATTACGGCCCAGGTGATGTCGGGCTTGATTGGCCGAGGAGCTTTCCAGGAAACAGACGTCTTTGGGATGACCGCACCCATCGTCAAGCACAGCTATTTGGTGACGGATCCTGATGAAATCCCACGCATCATGAAAGAAGCCTTTCATATTGCGACCACAGGACGTCCTGGTCCGGTGGTGATTGACATGCCTAAGGACTGCCAAGAAAAGTTGATCACGCCTGATTTTGATCAGGAGATGGACTTGCCCGGCTATCATCCCGTTCCTGCCTGTCCTACCGAAGGACTCAAGGCCATTGTCCCCTTGATTTTGAGCGCCAAGCGCCCCGTGATTTATGCCGGTGGCGGTATCATTTCAGCCGATGCTTCTGAAGAACTTCGCGAATTTGCCGAATTGGCACAGATTCCCGTGGCCACGACCCTGATGGGGATTGGAGCCTTCCCAGAAACCCACGAATTGTCACTTCGTTGGTTAGGGATGCACGGCGCTGTTTTTGCCAACAATGCCGTCAACGAAGCTGACGTCGTGGTGGCCTTGGGAGCACGTTTTGATGACCGCGTGACGGGGAACGTGAGCAAGTTCTGCGAACACGCCACGATCATCCACATCGACATCGATGCATGCGAAATCAACAAGAACAAGTTGGTGCAGCACCCCTTCCGCGCCGATGTGAAGCAGGCATTGGCCGTCTTGAATGACGAACTTAAGGCACAAGGATGCCAACGTCGCTCCAAGGATTTTGATCGCAATCCTGAATGGTTGGCCGTGATTGCCGAATGGAAGCGACTTTGCCCCTTCAGCTATGAGGACAGACCCGATGCGATTGCCCCTCAGCTGATCATGGAAGAGCTCTACAAGCAGACCGCCGATCTCGACCCCATCATTTGCACGGGCGTGGGTCAGCACCAGATGTTTGCCGCTCAGTTCTACAAGTTTGACAAGCCACGTCGCCTGGCTACGTCGGGTGGTCTTGGCTCCATGGGCTACGGCTTGCCGGCCGCCATGGGTGCTCAGATGGCTTACCCCGATAAGTTGGTGATCAACATTGACGGCGATGGATCCATCCTGATGAACATCCAGGAATTGGCCACCATTCACGTCGAACGTATGCCCATCAAGTGCATTGTGTTCAACAACCAGCACTTGGGCATGGTGGTTCAGTGGGAAGACTTGAAGTACGACTCCAATCGCGCTCAGACCTTCTTGGCTGACCCACACGACAAGTACGATCCCACGCACCGCACGGATCAGGTGATTTACCCGAACTTCGAGACGGTTTGCGCTGGCTTTGGGGTTCGCTGCGAACGCGTCGTTGAGAAGAAGGATCTTCCTGCCGCCATCAAGCGCATGATCGAATATCCAGGACCTTACTTCTTGGATGTGATGATTCCTTACGACGTTCACGTCTTGCCAATGATTCCTGGTGGCATGTCCTACAAGGACGTCATCCTTGAACGCATTGCTGCTGACGG
>CAYNVM010000086.1:0-5039 GCA_964400645.1 uncultured Akkermansia sp.
CGAATGCCTTCTACTCGATTTACCTTTGTAGACAAAAAAGCAGTCCACTTTATGGGTGGACTGCTTAAAGAATGCTGAATAGCTTAGTGCTATTGTTGCTGTTAACGAGCGAGCTTCAAGCCAACCTTGTTGAGCTTCTTATTGGCTTGGTCAACTTGCTTTTGTTCAGCCGATTGGCGAGAAGATTCGGCCTTTTGAGCCTTTTCTGCAGCCTTTTTGACCAAAGAATTGCTTTCTTCAGTCTTCTTATCAGCGATCTTCTTGGCAACGTCTTCCTTAGAGGTAGGGATGTCGTTACCATTTTTGTCGACGATCTTGATGCTTTGAGCCGAGACAAGAGCTGGGGCAAATGCGAAAGCAACAAGCAATGCGCAAATAAATGATTTTTTCATAGTCTAAATAGTTAAGAGTTAACCGATTTCAGTGCGGCCAGAAAGCTTGGCGCCTTCTTCCATAGAGAGTTTCTTCGTGGTGATATCACCTGAGACATTAGCGCTGTTTTTGAGTTCACAACGCGTCACTGTGATATTGCCGTCGATCTTTCCACAGATTCGGATTTCTGCGACGTTGATGTCGCCCTTAATTTCAGCACCTTCACCTACGGTGAGCTTGCCACCAGAAGAGGTGATAGGACCTTCTATTTTACCATCAATTTCGATATCATTAGAGAAGGAAAGGGAGCCTTTGATGGTGATTCCCTTAGCGAGGAAATTCTTCTCAGAGCTATCGGAATTAAAATTGGGAGCCATAATAGTAGTTTGGGATAAAAATTGCTGCTGTTTTTATTAAACAGTCATGATGTCCTTTTCCTTAACAGCAAAGGCTTCATCAATGGCTTTGACGGCTTTGTCAGTCAGCTTTTGAACCTTTTCTTCAAGCTTCTTCTGATCGTCTTCCGTGATGACGTTGTCAGCCTTCATTTTCTTGATAGCAGTCATGCCATCCTTGCGGCATCCACGGACGCGGACGCGAGCATCTTCAGAAAGTTGGCGGGCGTGCTTTACAAGATCCTTACGGCGTTCTTGAGAGAGTTCTGGAATAGGAACGCGGACGGAACGGGCGTCAATCACAGGGTTCAGATTCAAGCGGCTTTCACGAACGGCACGTTCGATATCATGCAAGGTGCCTGGGTCAAATGGTTGAATGAGAATGCTACGAGCGTCAGGGGTGCTGATGACTGCAATAGCCTTCAGCTTCATGACAGAACCGTAGCTAGCAATTGAGACGTCAAGGTTTTCAACAAGAGCAGGAGAAGCCTTTCCCGTGCGAACACCGGAGAATTCATGATTCAAAAAGGCAATGGCTTTCTCCATTTCTTCTTCAACGCTGAGAAGTAATGTTTCAGGATCCATAGTCAGGAAGTTGTTATATAGGGGTGTATATAATTTGATTGATAAGGATACAATCAGGAAATGATTGTACCGATTGATTCACCAAGAAGAGCTCTGGTGATGTTGCCAGGTGTATGCATATCAAAAACAATGATAGGTTTCTTGTTATCCATACAGAGAGTGAAAGCCGTTGAATCCATCACCTTTAATTGCCTAGAAATACATTCTTGGTAACTGATTGTATCAAAGCGCTGGGCATTTTCTACCTTCTTGGGGTCAGCGTCATAGACACCATCCACAGATGTGGCTTTCATGACTACTTCAGCGTTGATTTCGCTAGCACGCAAGGCCGCCGTTGTATCTGTGGAGAAGAATGGGTTCCCTGTGCCTGCTGCAAAGATAACGATTTTACCCTGTTCAAGGTCGTCCTTGGCTTTAAGGCGAATAAATGGTTCTGCCACGTTCTTCATTTCAATGGCAGATTGAACAATGCACGGAGCTCCTGCACGTTGGATAGCACTCTGGAGAGCTAGAGCATTCATTACAGTAGCCAGCATCCCCACATAGTCAGCCGTGGCACGTTCCATCCCACGAACGCTGGCCTTAGCACCGCGCCAGAAGTTACCGCCACCTACGACGAGAGCCAGTTCAAGGCCAGACTTGTAGGCTTGGACAATTTCTTCAGCGATGCGAGCAACGATTTCGGGGGAAATGTTGTCCATGCTACCAGGGCTACGCAAGGCTTCTCCACTCAGTTTGAGTAGGATCCTTTTAAATGGGGGAGTTGGTGCTGTCATTGGATGTTCTACGTTCACAGCAAGAGTGATGCTTTGCCGTGAAAATGAAAAGACTAAAAGAACCGTAAAGCTTAGATTACATGCATTTTGTTCTCATCTTGTCGCGAGAAGCCTTATGCGGATTCTTTGCTCGTAGATTCGGCAGGGGCCGTTGAGGCACTTTGATGCATAATGTCAATGGGGATGGCGTTTCCACGAACATCAAGACTGACAATAGGGAAGGGCATGGAGATGTGAGCTTTTTCTAATCCTGATTTGATCTGTTGAGCGAGACTCAGGCGTAATTCCATGTAATCATCGCGCCGGCACCAGGCGCCAACTGTGAATGAAATGCCTGAATCTTGGAAACCACTAAATAGGATATTAGGTTTAGGGTCAGAAAGGCAGAGGGGATGAGCCGTTAGAACCTCTTTGAGAACGTCAACCACTTGTGCCAGATCTGAACTGTAGTCTACAGAGAAACTGATATCACACCGCCGGGTTTCAAAGCGGGTGACGTTGCTGACGGGATTCTTGAGGATCAGTTCATTGGGAACGCGAACCATCGTATTGTCCGGTAAACGCAACTGCAAGGAGAGCAGGTTGATGGAATCAACAGTTCCTCGGATACCATTGATCTCGACGATGTCACCCAGATTGATTTGGCGTTCACCGACAAGGAAGAGCCCACTAATGATATTGGAGAGAGAGGTTTGAGAAGCGAAACCTACAGCGACACCAATAATCCCAGCCGCACCTAGCAGGGTAACGACGTCGAAGCCCATGAGGGCAAAGGCCTCAATAAAAACTAAGATTTGTCCACCCCGTTTGATGATCAGAAGGAGTAGGTGAGCCGCTTGCGGAGATAAATGTTTGTGAAGTAGAGGGGTAAGAGCTTTAGAGATAATCTTCAACAAGAGTAGCCCCACAAGAACCCAGCAGGCTGCATGAAGAGCTGACATGAGGAAATGTTGTAACTCTGGTCCCCAGATTTTTTCAGGGACTTGTGAGAAGTCAAAGAAATCGGTTCCTGTTGTCTCAGCAGAAGTATTCATGAGCTTAGAATGTGTAGAAAGGGCCATCCTCTCGTGAGAATGACCCTTCATTGTGGCTTTTGGCCAGAGATTTGTTTTTCAGCTAGTGTGGACTAGCAGAAGAGAATTAGTGGGAAAGGTAGTCAGCAACACCTTCGTGCGTTGGCTTCATAGCTGCAACACCTTCGTGCCAACCCAATGGGCATACTTCACCGTACTTTTCAGTATGTTGGAGAGCATCAACCATGCGGAGGGTTTCATCAACGGAACGGCCGAGAGGCATGTCGTTGATGACTTGGTGACGGACAATGCCTTCCTTGTCGATCAAGAAGAGACCACGGTATGCAACCAATTCACCTTCGATGTAAGGATTGCCATCGTCGTCGATGCCTTCTTCGCCAGCAAGGACATCATAATCGGAAGCGATCGTCTTGTTGATGTCAGCAACGAGAGGGAAGGTTACGCCTTGGATGCCACCTTGGTTAGCAGGAGTATTTACCCATGCCCAGTGAGAGAATTCACTGTCCGTGGAGCAACCGATAACAACGGTGTCGCGCTTAGCAAATTCAGGGAGAGCCTTCTGGAAACCAACAATTTCAGTTGGGCAGACAAAGGTGAAATCCTTTGGATAGAAGAACAAGACAACGTATTTCTTGCCCAAGTATTGAGACAAGGTGAAGTCTGGAACGATGGCGCCATCTACAACTGCGTTGGCGCTGAAATCTGGGGCTTGTTTTCCTACGAGTAGCATAACGTGGAGTTTGTTAATGTGATTGGAATGATTCCAAAAATACAATAGCCGGTCAAGAGGTTTTTATGGATTCTATCGTTGTTTTTTAGTTTTGAGCCTAAGAACGGTTTTGATTTCAAAGTGTAAAGACCAAATTATTCGTCTTTTGTTGAAGAAAATCATCTTGCTGACAGAACAAAATATACACCTGTTTAGTAATTAGAAGATGATGTTCAATGAATTGGCTTGAAAAAGGGGCGATGTATGGAAGATTAGACGCTGTGTCTTCTAAGCAACAAGAACAGTGGACGAGTAAGCTTGGCGTGATTTTTGCCGTTGCAGGTGGAGCGATTGGCTTGGGGAACTTTTTGAGATTTCCAGGTCTCGCCGCTCAGTATGGCGGAGGGGCCTTTATGGTAGCTTATGTGATATCTCTTCTTGTACTAGGGATCCCCGTCGGTTGGGCAGAGTGGTCGTTAGGGCGAAGAGGAGGTCTTCTGGGAAGCAATTGTGGTCCGGGGATTTTTTGGAAGCTGACGCATGGATCCACATTGTGGAAGATGCTCGGGGTGTTACCAGTGTTGGGACCGACAGCAGTTGCCTTTTATTACATTCCCATCGAGGCGTGGTGCTTTGGGTATATGTGTCAATTAGCCGAAGGAACTAGTTCTTTTGAGACTGCAACACAGACTCAGAGCTTTTTTAATGATTTCGTAGGTATATCTGCGCACGGGGCTGCTTTTTCGGGAGGGAGTCTTCTTATTGTATCTCTTCTCGTGAGCATGGTATTGAACTTGTGGATTGTCTACCGGGGTATTTCACAAGGTGTGGAGAGATTTTGCCGTTGGTCGATTCCCGTATTATTGGTCATTTCCATCATTCTCCTATTGAGAGTTCTGACGATAGGAACTCCTGATCCCATGTATCCTGAGAGGAATGTTGAGGAGGGCTTGGGATATATGTGGAATCCCAATAAGGTTTTGCTAGAAGAACGCATTGATAATGCGGGTGGGGGAGAGGAATGGCAGGTGATATCGATGGCTCCCATCAATAGACCTGATGCCATGGATGCCTTGAAAAAGCAGGTTGAAGAGTCTGATGGGCAGTTGCGACTCACGGAGATGACCCTATGGCAGGGACTTAAGAATATAGAGCTATGGCTTGCTGC
>CAYNVM010000087.1:0-5029 GCA_964400645.1 uncultured Akkermansia sp.
TGCGCCCTTTTGGAGCACTTCTTCGATGTAGTCGGGATTCTGCTGGATTTCGGCGCGGCGTTCGCGTGCCTTGCGGAAGAATTCCCAGTAGGCGTCGAAGAGGCGTTTCTTGAAATCGCCGTAGCCGCAGCCACCGTTCTTGAAGTCGTCGACCATGGCGGAATAGCCTTCGGCGGTAGCAAAGAGCTTGTAGAGCTGGAGGATGATGGAGTTGTCCGTGGGCTTAGGATCTTCCACAGGAGTGGAGTCCGTGGGGATGCGCATGATGAGTTTGCGCAGGGGCTTTTCTTCGCCGAAGATGGGGAGGGTGTTGTTGTAGCTCTTGCTCATCTTTTGGCCATCCAAACCAGGCACCACGGCGGTGCTTTCCGCAATGATGGGTTCGGGCAACTTGAGGAGGTTTTCGCCGAACTGGTCGTTGAACTTGCCAGCGATGTCGCGGGTGACTTCCAAGTGCTGTTTTTGGTCCTTGCCGACGGGGACTTGGTCAGCGCCGTAGAGCAAGATGTCGGCAGCCATCAGGACGGGATAGGCGAAGAGGCCGTAGCTAGGGGCAAAGCCCTTGGCGATCTTGTCTTTGTACGAGTGGCAGCGTTCCAACAATCCCATGGGGCAAACGGTGCCGAGGATCCAAGCGAGTTCATTGACTTCAGGCACAGCCGACTGGCGGAAGAAGAGGCAGCGGTCGGGATCAAGGCCAACGGACAAGAAATCGAGGGCTAAGCCGGAGACGTATTCTCTGAGCTTGGCGGCCTCTTGCACGGTGGTCATGGCATGGTAGTCAGCAATGAAGTAGAATGCTTCCCCCTGATCCTGCAAGCGCACGGCAGGTTCCATTGCGCCAAAGTAGTTGCCAATGTGGAGAATCCCGCTGGGTTGCAATCCTGTCAATGTTCGCATAACGGGAGATATGATGAAGAGTCCGCGACATGAGTCAAGCATTGTCACAAGCTTGCTTTTTGCTATGCTCTCTCAAAAGACTATCAGTCCCCTATGTTTGATGATGATCGTTTACAATTTTTGATGGATTTGTTGGACACGCCTAGCCCTTCTGGCCAGGAAATTGAAGCCCAACGTTTCTGGGCCAAGGGCATTCGCCCTTATGCCGATTCTGTCACCAATGATGCCTACGGCAATGCCTGGGCCGTGATCGAATCCAAGAAGGCGAAGGCACCGACCCTCATGATTGAGGCTCACGCCGACGAAATTGGCTTCATGATCCGCTACATCACGAGCGATGGCTTCCTGCGCGTGGAACGCGTGGGTGGCACGGATGCCGCGATTGCCCGTGGCCGCCGCGTCCGCTTTTTGGGCGCCCAAGGCGAAGTCATTGGCGTGATCGGCAACACGGCCATTCACCTGCGCAGTGGCGACGAGAAGGCTCCCAAGACCTGGGATCTTTTTGTGGATGTGGGTGCTAGCACCCCCGAAGAAGTCGAAGAGCTCGGCTTGCGCGTGGGTCATGTAGGCGTCTACTGCGACGGTCCTATCTTGCTCAACGACAACCGCCTGGTCTGCCGCGCCCTCGATAACCGCCTCAGCGGATTCGTCCTCGTGGAATTGGCTCGCCGCCTGGCTGAAGATAAGAAGAACTTGGCGTGGAATGTGGTGCTGGTCAACGCCGTCCAAGAAGAAGTGGGTGGCAATGGCGCCACGATGGTGGCTCACCGCCTCCGCCCCGATGCCGCTATCTGCATTGACGTCACGCACGCCACGGATTCCCCTGGCCTCGATAAGGGTCGCTACGGCGATATCCGCCTGGGCAAGGGTCCTGCTCTGGCCTACGGCACCGCGAACCAACCGAACGTCCGCGCTCGCCTGGAACTCGTCGGCGAGAAGGCCAACATTCCGCTTCAGTTTGAAGCCACGGGCTATTGCACGGGAACGGATACGGACTCTATCTTCATCTCTCGCAACGGCATTCCTTCCGCCTTGGTTTCTCTGCCTCTGCGCTACATGCACTCCCCTGTGGAGACCGCTGACTTGCGCGACGTGGAAGCCACGATTGATCTCTTGCAGGATTTCATCCTCTCTCTGAAGAAGAACGACGACTTCAAGGACGCCCTCTTTGAGGACTAAGCGTTCTCTGACAACAAGCGTTAACAATCGAGCCACCCCGGGAATCCGAGGTGGCTCTTTAGTATGATGATCTGTGAAAGGTGTGTTTGACGTTGTGTTGAGCTGTGGCTTACTTAGCCGTCGATTCAATGCGGAGTCGTTCGACGGTCTTGCCTTGTTCTTGGCTGACCGTGTAGTTGACCGATTGAATGTCTTCCGCCAAGGCGGCCACAAAGCTTGCGACGAGTGCAGGATCCACGGGAGGTCTTCTATCCCCTTCTGGATGGGAGTCTTTGTCAGACATCGAGCGCACCCAAGGAGCGACCTGAGCCAGGTTCAGCTTGAGAGCCAAGCCCGTGGGGCCGTAGGCCGTGGGCTGAATGGCATCCATGTTGGGGAGCATGGCGGCTTCTGACACGGCACGCGTCAACACGGGATCCGAACCGACCGTCCAGTAGAACTTGGTCAGCCCAGCCGTCAGCACGGGATTATCGGGAGCCGATGCCGGCGCATAGCTGAACCACTTGGAGCCATCTTTTTCTTCCACCACAGCAGGGGAAGTCCAGTTGACGTCTTTCAAGCAAGGAGCGTCCTGGGCGTGTTCAGCCAAGGTCTTGCCGAATTCCTTCATGGCTTTTTCCACCTGCGACTTGTTGATCACGGGTTGGCTGATGGCCACGCGTGGCTGGATGTTGGCGGCGCCTTCGGAACTAGCGAAATTCTTGAAGTCGAGCACGGTTCCCAGTTGTGGACCCACGGAGGCATCGAGTTCAACGGCGGTCTTCCACAGCGAGGAGATCATGGGCTTCAGCTTCTCCAACTGATCAAGGCACTTCTTCGGAGCAGGGGCATCTGCGGGAGCGTCCTTTCCATCCATGGGCGGAGGTGGAGGAAGAATCGATAACCAGTTGTTGGCAATGGTTGCCAGGGCTTCTAAGCTTGCGCGACTCATGGCCTTGGCTTCTGGCGTGAGCGATGACAGCGACACCAGGGCGGAAGGCGTGCTGAGCAAGCCCGTCATTGTGGAGATGGGCTTCTTCCAGTCGAAGTCGTTCGCATTGTTGGGGCGTTGGTATTCCCAAGCCACGCCCTGGGCATCTGACCAGGCGAATAAAACGCTCGGTTGCGTGCGGTCGACGCCTTGGAAGTATTGGTGAGCCGTCTGCTTCAGAGCTTCGGTAGCCTGCTTGCTACTAGCCACTTGCTGGGCATCAACTTTCCCATTGGCGACGTGTCTATCCAAAAGCTTCTGGCTCAGATCCAGATTTCGGATGAGCTCTGCTTCGAGCCCCTCCATGTTGACCGACGTCAATTCTGGGGCGCAGTAGGCATAGGAAATGGCGTTGTCCTTCAAATGGCCATCCACCAAACGCAATTCTGGTTTGGCCAAGAAAGATTGATCCGGCGAGGCGGGCAAAGCGGCAAATTTATTGGCATTGCCACTGATGCTCAAGATGACGGTGTTTCCCTTGAAACCTGCCACAAGGTCAAAGGAAATGGAGTTCACGAGTTTTTCAAGCTTAGCCTGATCTTCGTCCTTCAGTGCACCCAAGGTCGTTTGAAGCAGTGGCATCAACTTGGTGCCGTCCACATGGAAGCCCTTGAAGGCCACGTCACCTGACTTCACTTCAATCGGCTTGAGAGCACCCTGACCGGCCATAGCTCCCATGAAAATGCCTTGATTGATCATGTCTTTCGCCTGTGCGGCGGTCTCATCATCTAAGGTCGCGTAAATGGTAATAGGAGCGCTCTGATCATCCAACGTCAGATTGAGGTTATCGCTCACCGTACCCAAATACGTCGACATGATATCTCCCTCATCAGCTTTCACACCGGCCACCATCGCCTTGGCTTGGATGTCTGAGGAAATCTTATTCAGGCGATTCAAAGCCGCTAGGGTTTTCTCGCCGCCCTTGCCCAAAGCAATGGTCACAGACTTAACGGGAATCTGATCGACCTTGTTTCCTTCCTCAGCGATCTGCTTCTCCTCCTGCATCAACTCATCGGCGTTGACAGCACCGGCCTCTTCAGCCTCTTCGTTGGCTTCAGGCTCAACTTCTTCCGGATTAGGGACGACAACGTCATATGATTCTTCTTTGATGTGCTCAAGGAATTGTCCCACGCGCGAGTTCTGCAAGGCGGGAATATTCTTGTCGATGTTGCACACGCTGAGCACGGCTGAGCTATCCGCAGGCACCAACGCCAACTCTCCCAACAGCTCGGCGCGCTGGGCAGGCGTAGCAACGGGAATATCCGGAGCCTGAGGAATCACCAATTCCTCTGCGGAGATCGCCTTGGGCTCGTCCTTGTTGCACGAGGTGAGCGTTCCTACCGTAACCACTGGCAAGGCGCAGAGAAGAAGAGATTTATATTTCATCATCTCTATTAACTTACCCAACATTTCTGTTCTCTACAACAAGAATCAGCGTCACCCTCTGTCAGCACCTGCAAATGCCACCATACAAAAGGGAGCAAAGCTCTTTCTTGAACCTTGCTCCCTCTGAAGAATGTTGGGCGAATCTTAGTCCAGTGGCTCAGCCACGGGAATCTCTTCCTCGGTGTTTGTGTTCTGTGAGCGACGTGAACTGGCCCCAATACTGCGGGGAATCTGCCGCTGAAGTCCGGGGATGTAGTCGGCGTCACCTGGCTGAGGATACATCGACATCTCAGAGCTGTAGCCACTGCCCTTCACATTGGAGGAGCTCGGCGTGTCAGAGGAGTCGTCGATTTCTTTGATCTCCATCACCTGGACGTCCGTCCCATCAGAGCTCTTGTTGGACTTGCGGCTAGAGGAGGAATCATCGTCGTCATCCTCAGGATCTGCCGCCACAGCCACTGGAGCCGCCTCTTTCTCAGCGTCGGCGAGTTCTTTCTTGATGTCGTCCTTCACGCTTTCAAAGAAGTCTTTGACGATAGGGGCGGCCTTTGCACCGCCACCAATGCGTTCGTGGGGCAAGCCTTCGTAAAGCAC
>CAYNVM010000088.1:0-5007 GCA_964400645.1 uncultured Akkermansia sp.
AACCAACAGACCTCCGAGCCTCATCGGAGGTCTGTTTTTGCTTAATCCCTCCATAAAATCCAAGTCCCCTGATAACCATCGATCTTTGATTGTCAGCCTTGGGCTCTAGCCTTGATTTAACAGCTAGAAAAGATATCGTAACGCCGTGCTTGAGTTTCCATCCATCATTGCCTTCTGGGATACCCCTATCCCTCCTGGTTTCTTCTATGAATCCTTGATGATCATTTTGGAGCTCATCCTCATCGAAGGCTTACTCTCCGTGGACAATGCCTTGGGCATTGCGGCCATGGCCTCTAACCTCCCGAAGCACCAACAAAAGCCAGCCCTGCGCTGGGGTCTTCTCGGTGCCTATCTGTTCCGTGGCATCGCGCTCGCTACGGTGGCTTGGCTCATGCATAACCCTTGGCTCAAGTGGTTCGGTGCCATCTACCTCGTTTACTTGGCCGCCAACCATCTCGGGCAACCGCTCGCTAAGTCGGGCGCCTCGGATGAGCACCACGAGGAGCACAAGAAGCTCGCCGCCCATGGCTTCCTCCGCACGATCATCGCCATTGAGCTGATGGATCTTTCCCTTTCCCTAGACAACGTGGTCGCGGCGGTCGGGCTCATCGATGGGGCAAAACATATCCCTGAAGAATACCACATCTACGTCGTCTGCACGGGCGTCTTCATCGGGATCTTCGCTCTCCGTATCCTCGCTGGCTGGTGCATCAGCATCCTGGAAAAATTCCCTGTCCTCAGTGACACTGCCTTTGTCCTCATCGGCTTTGTCGGAGTCCAACTCCTCGTGAGTATGGCTCAGGATTCGCTGAATTACCCTGACCTCATCCCTAATGGCCTTCATGTTGCCTTTAAATTTGTCGTGATTGCCTCTATTGTGGCTCTCAGCATTGGCTATACGAAGTCCTCGAAGCTCCATTCTTGGCTCGCTCCTCTGACTCATGCCTGCCGAGTCGTCTCGTATCGCTTCGCTCAGGCGATCCATTGGATCTTCTCGCCATTAGTAGCTCTCTTCCATCGCTTATCTCCTTCAAAATCACATGACTGAACAACCAACTATCACGCCGGCATTAATCCGTGCTGCTCTGACGACTGTCAAGTACCCCGGATTCAGTCGCGACATTGTCTCGTTTGGCATTGTCAAAAACATCACGGTGAGTGAGGACAATGAGGTCGTTATCGATCTCCAGATTGAAAGTCGCAACGCTGACATTCCTCGCTACATCTTTGAGGGCGTTCATAGTGTCGTTAAAAACATCCCTGGCATTAAGCACTGTGATGTCAACATCGACCACAAGACCCCTGAAGCGAACAAGCCTGTCAACGATGACCCTGCCTCTTGGAAGTCGACCATCCCTGGCGCCAAGCACGTCATCGCCGTCGCCTCTGGTAAAGGTGGCGTCGGTAAGTCGACTGTCTCGGCTAACCTCGCAATCGCTCTTCAGAAGCAGGGCTATAAGGTGGGCCTCGTGGACCTCGATATCTATGGTCCTTCCATGTCTCTGATGTTCGGCACCAAGGAACGCCCCACGGCCAATGAAAATGATGAGTTCATCCCCGTGAAGGCTCATGGCATCAGCCTGCTCTCCATCGGCCTCATGATTGACGAAGCTTCTCCTGTTGCCGTCCGTGGTCCTCTGGCCACGCGCTACGTCCAACAGTTCTTGCGCAATGTCGAATGGGGTGATGTGGATTTCCTCATCCTTGACCTTCCTCCCGGCACGGGCGACATCCAACTCACCATCGTCCAAACCGCTGATCTGGACGGCGCCATCATTGTCACCACTCCTCAAGAAGTGGCTCTCATTGATGCGCGTAAAGCTGTGGGCCTCTTCCGCAAGGTGGAAACGCCTATCCTGGGCGTCATCGAAAACATGAGCTATTTCGAATGCCCCTCTGACGGTAAGATCTACCACATCTTCGGTGAAGGTGGCGGTGCCAGAGAAGCTGAAAAACTCGGCGTACCTCTCTTGGGCCAAATCCCTATCGACATCAAAACGCGCAGTTGCGGTGACGAAGGCGCCCCAGTCGCTTTGCTCGACCCTGCTGAAAACTCAGCGTCGGCTGCCTTCAAGCACATCGCCGAACAGTGCATCGCTACGGTGCTCGGTAAGTAATCCAACTTCCCATAACCCATTAAAAAAGGCGTCTGTGATCCGTTCACAGACGCCTTTTTTGAGACTTGTATCGCCCCTTACGACTTCAACGTGTGCAACGCATGGGCAAGCGAACGAACTTGTTCCTCGCTGTTGGCCGCTGTAATCGTCAATCGCAAACGTGCCGTTCCCTTGGGCACCGTGGGATAGCGTATCGCCGGCGCCAAATGCCCCAACTCCATCAAATGATCGGCCGCCTGAAGGGCCTCATTGTTCTCTCCAATCACGTGGGGGAAAATGCTGCTCAAGGGGCGTTGCGGATAGTCCATCAGCTCGGTGAACAGATCGGCCATGTCTCGAACATGCTGGCGTCTTCTCTTCCCTTCGTCTCCGGCGATCAAATTAACGGACGCAATGGCGGCCAAAGCCAGAGCCGGCGCAGGCGCGGTCGAGTAGATGAATGAGCGTGACGAGTTGATGAACACGTCGGCCCAGTTGCGTGTACAGGCCACGTAGCCCCCTGACAACCCAGCCGACTTGCTTAAGGTCCCCATCTGGAAATCTATCTGGCTCGATACCCCCAGTTCGGAGGCAAGCCCGGCGCCTTCTTCGCCCAACACGCCAAAAGCGTGGGCTTCGTCCACCAACAACAAGGCCCCATAGCGCTCCTTCAACTCGGCAATTTCTCGCAAGGGCGCCCGATCGCCGTCCATACTGAAGACGGACTCGGTGACGATCAAAATCCTCTTCGTGGCATCCTTGGCTCGGAAACGTTCCAACTGCTTCTGAAGGGACTCGACGTTGTTGTGCAAAAACGTGTGGAGCTCAGCCCCTGACAATCGGGCGCCATCAATGAGGCTTGCGTGGCTCAATTTGTCCAAGATGACGATGTCTCCTTTGTGAACAATGGCGCCAATCGTCCCCACGGACGTGGCGTAGCCGGATGAAAAGGAAAGCGCTGCTTCGGCTCCTTTCAAGGCGGCCAATCGTTCTTCCAGTTCTGTGTGAACGGATCTCGTCCCCGTGACCAATCGTGAGGCCATGGAGCCAGCACCAAAACGCTTCACGCCTTCTATCATCGCCTCGGTAATCGCCGGATGATGGGCTAGCCCCAAGTAGTCGTTGGAGGCCCAATTCACCACCAACTGGCCATTCTTCATCCGTGCCATCCCTTCAGGTAGGCAGTCGATATCCCTCAAGTGTCGCAATAAGCCAGCCTCTTCCCAATCTTTAATCTGTTGTTCAGGAGTCATGTTCACAAGTTTATTCCAGCGATGACAACGGCGTTATGCCCACCCATAGAAGCCGCTGTCTTCATGATCAGCCGTCGCCCCACGGGGTCTTCTGTACTTGATAGGCTAGCACCCTCAAGAGGTGATTGCAAACCTTGGCGATTCGGCGGCAATACGCCCTCGCGTGCATAGCTCAACAGCAACGCCAACTCCAGAAGTCCGCTCCCGCCAATGCAATGCCCCACCCATGGCTTCATGATGCGCAAGTCGGGCAGGTCCCTGCTTGCTCCCTCTCCAAAAATGGACGCCAACACGGCTCGTTCGGAACGTGCATTATCTTTGGTCCCACTCGCGTGCGGACACAGGGTCAAAGGCAAATCAAGTCCCTGGACGCTGTCGAGGCTCTCTTGCACCAACTGCTTCATCCAGGCTCCATCGGCCGGCATCCCTAAGGGGCTGTAGGCATCAGAATTCACCCGGTAATCCAACAAACTCACAGTTCCTCGACTCGTCTCGCGGGCTAGCTCAGGAGCTTCCACGGTCACCGCAGCGCCTCCTTCGGCAATGATCATCCCATCGGCATCGGGGTGATACGGGTCGTTCAACCCAACGGGCGCCATCATTTTGGAGCGGCAATACGTGTCGAGAACGGACGGCGTCAGGGGCAGATCCAAGCCAATGGCAATGGCTCGCTTCACAAAGCCTCCTCGTATCATCAGGTTGGCCATGCCCAAGGCATCCAATCCTGCCGCACATCCACTGGAAAGCACGTGGTAAGGACCATGCATCCCCAGTTCTATCGTGACCGATGACGCCAGTTCGCTGTGCAGTGAATTCGGCACGGAGAGTAAGGACACCTGTCGGCGCCCAGGAAAGGGATCGAGCCATCCCATCGTGTTCCCTCGTGAACTGCCCACAACCACGCCCACATCGCTCAAATCAGCAGGATCCCATCCTGCATCGGCAATGGCCATCTTGGCTAACTCAATGGCTAGCTGTGTCGCAGGGCCATGGCGTCGTGAGATCAATAAATCGCGCTTTGTAATCCACCCTGCCGGATAGTTGGCCCAGGGATGTTCGTCTCCCCACAGGTCTCGCAAGGGTCGCTGAAACGTTTTCCCCTCGGCCATCGCCTGCCTATGCTCCCCAAAGCCTATCCCCAAAGAGGAAACAAGGCCAATTCCTGTGAGGCGTGGGGCTTGATTCCATATCTCGGACGTTGGGGAACTATGCATGGGCGCAAGGTGATAAAACGCCGCAGAGGATACTCGTCTTCCCCTACTCTAGCAAGGACAAGACCTCCCCTCGGCACCCTTTCACATCCCAATTATCCCAAGGCCCCTATCAAGGGTTGGTCGTACTTAAACAAAACCTCATTGAGCATTAAAATATTATAGTTCTTCTGCTCGATAAAGTATTCGACGATGACATCAAATTTGTTGCTGTGTGAAAGCGCATACCCGGCCCGTTTCAGCAACTCTTCTGTCTCATTTATATCCAATTCCAACGCCATCGCAAATGCCACAGCGGTCGCTTTCGTCGGTTTGTACTCTCGGTTGCAACGTATCTTGGAAAAAAGCTTCCGGTCGATGAGCGCCTTCTTGTACACATCTGAAGGACACTTCCCCGATTGATGAATCAGCATCAAAAGGTATTCCGTGAAACTGGAATCCAGTCTC
>CAYNVM010000089.1:0-4959 GCA_964400645.1 uncultured Akkermansia sp.
GCACCAACCATGGGGTTGTTGCCCATACCGATCAAGCCCATCATTTCAACGTGAGCAGGAACGGAGGAAGATCCAGCGAACTGTGCGTCGGAGTGCATACGACCCATGGTGTCGGTCATGCCGTATGAAGCAGGACCTGCTGCCATGTTGTCTGGGTGCAAGGTACGACCTGTACCACCGCCGGATGCAACGGAGAAGTACTTCTTACCCTTTTCAACGCATTCCTTCTTGTACGTACCAGCAACTGGGTGTTGGAAACGAGTTGGGTTCGTGGAGTTACCCGTGATGGATACGTCCACTCCTTCGTGCCACATAACGGCTACACCTTCGCGAACGTCATCGCAACCGAAGCAACGAACAGCTGCCTTTGGCCCGTTGGAGAATGCCTTTTCACGTACGATTTCAAGCTTACCCGTGGAGTAGTCAAACTTGGTTTGAACATAGGTGAAGCCGTTGATACGGGAAATGATGTAAGCAGCATCCTTACCAAGACCGTTCAAGCAAACGCGAAGTGGTTCCTTGCGAACCTTGTTTGCGGTACGAGCAATACCGATTGCACCTTCAGCAGCTGCAAAGGATTCGTGACCAGCCAAGAAGCAGAAGCACTTGGTTTCTTCACGAAGAAGCATGGCGGCCAAGTTGCCGTGGCCCAAACCTACCTTACGGTCGTCAGCAACGGAACCAGGAATGCAGAAGGATTGCAAACCTTCACCGATAGCTTCAGCAGCTTCAGCGGCCTTCGTGCAGTTCTTCTTGATGGCGATAGCTGCACCTACGGTGTAGGCCCAACCTGCGTTTTCAAAGGCGATGGGTTGAATGTCCGTCACGATCTTGCGGACGTCGATTCCCTTGTCCAAGCAAACCTTTTCTGCTTCTTCAACGGATGAAATACCGTACTGAGCAAGTGCTGCAGTGATTTGTTTGATACGACGATCGTATGATTCAAAAAGTGCCATAATTGTGATCCTTTCTCTATGAGTTGTGTTCTTCGGAATTATTCGTGACGAGGATCAATGTGCTTCACGCCTTCTTCATCAAAGCGACCATACTGACCAGTGCACTGCTTAACAGCTTCGTTAGCATCAACACCCTTCTTGATCAATTCCATCATTGGACCAATCTTAACGAATTGGTAACCAACGATTTCACCTTCTGGATCAATAGCAAGCTTGGTGATGTAACCTTCTGCCATTTCAAGGTAACGTGAACCCTTTTCGCGAGTTCCATAAAGCGTACCAACCTGGGAACGAAGACCTTTACCCAAGTCTTCAAGACCAGCACCAATTGGCAAACCACCTTCGGAGAAGGCGCTCTGCGTACGACCGTATACGATCTGCAAGAAAAGTTCGCGCATGGCCGTGTTGATGGCGTCGCAAACAAGGTCGGTATTCAATGCTTCAAGAATGGTCTTGCCTGGAAGAATTTCAGAAGCCATTGCTGCGGAGTGGGTCATGCCTGAGCAGCCACAGGTTTCGACGAGTGCTTCTTCGATAATTCCGTTCTTGACGTTAAGCGTCAATTTGCAGGTGCCCTGTTGAGGTGCGCACCAACCCACACCGTGGGTGAGACCGGAGATGTCCTTGATCTCCTTAGCCTGGGTCCATTGCCCTTCCTGAGGGATTGGAGCAGGACCATGATTGCATCCCTTTTTGACGGAACACATCTGTTCGATTTCGTGAGTAAACTGCATGGTTGTTTATGTGTGGGGTGAACGGGCCGTATGTTTGCTAAAGCAAATTATACTGTCCTGTCCCGGAGTTTATCACGTCACCCTTATGATAGCAATCACCATTCTCCAGTTTCGTGGCGCAAATAGGTGCTTTTTCTGTCTTTGCGCTGTTTGTAGTTAACTTCCGTTTCTACAATTGGGTGCTCTTATCTTTTGGATAGCCGCCGTACGATATCGGGTAATCTCTCGGCTCCATTCCCGCCCCATTTCGTGTCCATATCCTTGAGCTCGTCCAGGATATCGCTAATCAATTTCCGTGGCACAACACCTCCTGCTTCAACGCAAAAGTGGGTCCGGCATGCCACAGGGCGTTTTTCGTAAATGCGGCATCGCCCTTGCTCGTCCAAAAAGGGACATTCCCCTGCCGTCTTCGCCACACTTGTCCGTCCGGTGGCTTTCCACGCTTTCCACACTAACCATGCCTCGGGCAAGGTCACGTGCGGGATCTCTCCTGTCAGGTGAAAACGACAGCATTCTGCCCGCCCTGAACAAAATCGTTGGCAGGTCGCTGTCCGCCTGCTGACCTCGCCCAGGAGCTCTATAACGTGGTCTAAGCTGGCTTGATCGGGTTCTTGCGCCCTGCCCCTGTTCTGGCGATCATGGGCAGGGCGTCGTGAGGACTTCATGGTCCTGGTTCGTTAATTTTACTTCGTCAACCCGTCGACCTTCGCCTGGTTCCAGTAGGCGTATTCGGAACGGTTGAAGTCGACGTATTCAGGTGAAATGTCGGACGTGTAGACCGTGTAACTGGCTTCACCTTGGTTCAAGTTGATGTCGATCGCAAATTCTGGCACGGAGACCGCTTCGCGCAAGTTGTCGGAGGGCGTGTCTGTCTGCAATCCTCCGCGACAGGCGGGCAATCCGGCAATGTCGATGTCGATGAGTTCTTCTCTCACCTTGGCACGTGAATAACCGACGGCGTGAATGATGCGGCCCCAGTTAGGATCGTTGCCATTCCAGGAGGATTTGACCAGGAAGGACTTGCACACGGTTTCGGCAACAAGCTTGGCTTCGGTGAAGTTGCGTGCGCCGGACACGTTGACGGTCACAAACTTGGTGACGCGTTCGCCGTCTTTCACCACCATCTTGGCCAATTCGTGCATCACAGCGGTCAACGCTGCCTTGAAGGTGGCAATGTCTTCTGCCGTTTCAACGGTGGCTCCAGAAGCGCCATTGGCCAAAACGAGAACCGTATCGTTGGTGCTCATGTCGCCGTCAATGGTGATTCTGTTGAAGGTGCTTTCCACGGCGTCGTGCGTGCACTTGTCCAGGTTGGCGCGAGAAATCCCGGCGTCCGTCGTGATGAAGCACAGCATCGTGGCCATGCATGGCGAAATCATCCCTGCGCCCTTGCAGCTGGCGCCAATGCGAACGGGCTTGCCGCCAATCTCAAATTCAATGGCGACAATCTTGTGTCTCGTGTCGCTCGTGATGATGGCGTCGGCAAATTCCGTCCCCTTATTGTCAGCCAGTCCTTGCACCAATTCGGGCATCTTGGGTTCGATGCGTACCATCGGCATGGGCAAACCAATCACGCCCGTTGAGCAGACGCCCACTTCGGACATCTTGAGGCCCAGGGCCTTGGCAATCAACTTGCATTCCTTGCGTGCCACTTCCACGCCTGCAACGCCTGTACAGGCATTGGCATTGCCACTGTTGGCCACGATGGCGCGCAAGTTGTTCTTGCGAACGTGCGCTTGAGTCACCTTAACACAGGCGGCCTTCACGCGGTTGGAGGTAAATGTTCCTGCAGAGACACAGGGCGTCGTCGAATAAATAAGCGCCAGGTCAAGGCGTGTTGCTGTTGGCTTTTTAATCCCACAACTAACAGCATTTCCGACAAATCCCTGAGGAGCACATACGCCTCCTTCAATCTGTTTGTATGAAGAAAGATCCATATTCAGTAAGTTCCCAAGCATCATGCTAGGGCTTCTTGTGTTTGAAAAGTCCCAAAAAGGCTTTCTTTGAGAAAAAATACAACCGTTGAACAATTACAGAAGAATCAATCCCTCTGTCTGATCAAATCCTGACATGATGTTGAAGGACTGCACGCCTTGCCCACCGGCTCCCTTGACGATGTTGTCTTCGGCACTCATCAGCAAAATGCGGCCCGTGCGCACGTCGTGTGCCCACCCAATGTCCACAAAGTTGGTGCGTGTCACGTTCTTGGTATCCGCTGGCTTGTTGCGTCCCAACAAACGAACAAATGGCGCAGCATCGTAGGCGTCGTGCAGGGCCTTTTCGATCTGTTCGAATTCCACGCCGGCCTTCAGCTTGGCGCTGATCGTTGTGCAAATCCCTGTATTCACGGGAATCAAATGGGGCGTGAAACTAATCACAACCTTTTCCCCAGCAGCCCAGCTCAGTTCTTGTTCGATTTCGCTCAAGTGTCTGTGCTTCGGCACGCCGTAAGCATGCATACTTTCGTTGCATTCGCAGAACAGCAAATCAATGCTCGCCTTGCGACCTGCCCCGGTCACGCCACTGGATGAATTGACGACAATCCCGTCAAGGTCAAGCAACCCGGCCTTGAGCAAGGGAATCAAGGGCAACATGATGCTCGTGGGATAGCAACCAGGAGAAGCAACAATGCGTGCCTTCGCAATCTCGTCGGCGCGCCATTCGGGCAACCCAAAGACGGCTTCTTTCATCAAAGGAACATCGGGGTGCTCGGCTTGGTAGTATTCCAAGTACGTTTCTGGATCTCTCAAGCGGAAGTCGGCACTCAAATCAATGACGCGAATCCCTCCGTCAACCAATCCGCGAGCGTAAGTCACTGAAACGCCGTGTGGCAATGCCAAAAAGGCGACTTCTGCACCCGTCTTGACAATGTCTTCCACTTGCGAATCTGTAAATGTAAGATCCGCTCCCTGCACTTTTCTAAATCTTGGGAAAACTTCCCACAAAGCTTTGCCGGCATATTGTCGGGATGTCGCACAAACTAGATCCACCCCGCGGTGATTCAACAGGATACGCAACAACTCCTGCCCTGTGTATCCACTGGCTCCTACTACGGCAACTCGTACTTTTTTCATGTCAAAACCTCTCTGCCACGAAATTTCTCTCTTGCCAATACCAAACTTTTCCTCTATACACACCCCCGTTCCCGATGAGTTCCTTCTCTCTGGAACTTCCCCAATATCTCTCGGGTTGTAGCGCAGTCTGGTAGCGCACCTGCATGGGGTGCAGGGGGTCGCAGGTTCGAATCCTGTCAACCCGACCATCTTTCA
>CAYNVM010000090.1:0-4891 GCA_964400645.1 uncultured Akkermansia sp.
CCAGGGAGGAAGTCCATGGGAGCGATTTCTGGGAGAGTGTAGCAACCAGGTTGAAGTTTGAGGCTAGCGCGAGCAGAAGCTACCATCACTTGGGCGGTGAGGGCTGGATTGTTGATGCGCATTTCAAACGTGAAGAGTTGATTTTGCGTGGTGCCAGAAACACCCTTGCGTTCCATGAGCACGCCGTGGCCCATGTCGCGGAGGGCGTTGATGTCGGCCACTTGGCGGACGTGGGTGTCGTCATGGCAGAAGTAAGAGTCAGACTTGATGGCGGCTTCGACGTCTTCGAACTTGTAGCCGTCCTTGAGGACAACGTAGACCATGCGGCGGTGAACCCCAGCGCCCGTGGGGATGGTGAGAGACATGGCGTCAGCAACGCCTTCCTTGGAGCGAGCGACAACGCTGTGGCCCATGCTCATGCCAGGTCCGAAGTTGGTGTAAGTGATGCCTTTAGGAGCCATGGCTTGCATGAGCGTACGAACGACAGAGTCTGTTCCAGGATCCCAGCCAGCGGAGATAACGGAAACGGCATCGTGTTCAATGGCTTGTTCGCCGAGGGAGCGGCGCAAGTTGACGATTTGGTCGTGGATGTCAAAGCTATCGACGGTGTTGATGCCTTTAGCAAGAAGAGGGAGAGCTGTTTCTTCAACTTTGCGCGTAGGTGTGCAAAGGAGAGCAACGTCTACATGGCCGAGGTCATCAATATTTGTGACCGTTTTGATACCATGGACAGGAGCGCTGCCTTCACGGCGAACGATGCCCACGAGTTCCATATCTGGTGCAGCGTTCACAGCGTCAACTGAGTATTTCCCGATATTTCCGTATCCGACAATAGCTACTTTAATCATAAGATGGATGACAATTTTGTGTGCTGTTCACCTTATGGCTCTGTGGGCAAGTGTAAAACCCAAAGTATGACAGGAGACAAAAAAAGTGAGTTCAGAGCCAGTCCGGTGGGATGCCGAGCTCCGCGGCTTCTCGCTTGCGGGCATCATCTTCTGAGCGGTCAGGACGGACTTTTTTGTCACGCTTGGCCGATTTGGACGCCTTCTTCCCTGCTACGGAAGTTGCAGATGGCTCAGCAGGAGTCTGGACAGCGATTCTTGGGGTATTTTGCCCCCCGATGAGCAGAACCATTTCACCTTTAGGAGGCGTCGTGGCAAAGGCTTGAGCGATGTCAGCGGCAGCACCGCGGTGATAGGTCTCAAAGGTCTTGGTCAATTCGCGCGCCACGCAGATGGGAGCTGTGGGATCGATGGATGCAATGGCCTGAACCGTCTTGAGAATGCGGAAGGGAGATTCGTAAAAGATCGTCGTGTAGTTGGCTTCGACGGCTTGGCGAAGAAGCTGATCTCGCTTGCCCGATTTGACAGGCAGGAATCCTGCGAAGAAAAAGGCATCGCTAGGGAGTCCTGAGCCTACAAGCGCCGTGACAACAGCTGAGGGACCAGGGAGGACGGTGAAACGAACGTCAGAGCTCTTAAGAGCTTGAATGAGGCGATAACCTGGGTCGCTGACCCCAGGCATACCAGCGTCCGTAACGATGGCGAAACGAGTGCCGGCTTGAGCCTGTTGGACAATCTCTGGGGCGCGATCGGCCTCATTGTGCTCGTGCATGCTCATGAGGGGCTTTTTGATGCCGTAATGAGCGAGAAGAAGCCCCGTGTGCCGAGTGTCCTCACAAGCGATGACGTCCACCGACTCAAGGACGCTGAGGGCGCGACGCGTGATGTCTTCCCTGTTGCCGATGGGAAGCGGGACAAAGTAGACGGAGTAAGTGACCTCAGACATGAGCAAAGATGAGGCGACTAAGTTTAGCCGTTGGCAATGGCACTCGTAATGTCGCGAGAGACAAGACGTGCGGCGTAATAGAGAGCGTTGTTCTTTGCCGACTGTTTGTTACCGACGTCAAAGAGACTGGAAACAGCCGTTGCCGAGCTGACCCAAAGGACTTTGTTCGTGCGAGCGTCGATCACTTTGTATTGCACCTTGAGTTGGAGTCCCACTTCCGTGCTTCGGTAGGAGTCCGAATCGCTCGAGCGCAACTGGCGATAAACGACTGAAGAGACTTTGCCTTCTATGCGCGCATCGGCATCCTTGTAAGTGGCCAATCTGTAGGTTCCTTCTTTTTGGATGTCAGTGGCCAACGTAGAAGAAACAACAGCACCCACTCGCGGTTCAACGGAGTTGTTTTCAAACATGGTCACGGCAATGGAAGAGACGTCCTTCATTGCCTCAGGCTTTAGACCACCGACGTGATAGCCACAGGATGAAAAGACAACCGCACTCAGTGCCAGGAAAACAAGGCCTAATGAATGCCGCAGAGAAGTCATCAAACGCATGCTACTCATGGGTTATTTTTCTGGGACGCCGAGAGCCTTCAGCTTGGCCTTAGCTTTAGCGGCGGATTCAGGATCCGTGGCACCTTCTGCAGCGACTTCCTGATAGCTGAAGACAGCAGCCGAGCGGTCCTTCATGCGATTGAGGTAGTAATCACCAATTTCAAGCTTTTGGCGGACAAGAGAGCGGCGGATTTCAGTAAGCCCCTTGCGAGCTTCACCTGACTGAGGGTGATTGGGATAGCGTTGCAGGAAGTCTTCGTAAGCTTCTTGGGCGCGCATGACGTTGGCGTTATTGCGATCACCTTCGCCTTCAGCCCCATGGTAAATCTTGGCAATAGCCAACTGGGCTCCCGGAGCATACGGACTTGTCGGGTAGCTATCGACAAGCTTCTGGTACACGTCGATTGCTTCCTTGTTGCGGTCACGATCGGAAAGGTATTTACCCCAAATATTCATGGCCTCAGGAGCAGAGTCAGAGTAAGGGGCATTATCACAAACCGTTTGTAGCCAACGATTGACCACAGATGGATCCATATTCACACTGAAAAGCCAGAGGACCTTGTTGGTGAGTTCCCCCTTAGCGGCACGGAAAGCAAGATCGCGCTGGGCTTTGAGAGCAGGCGTATACAGAGGGCTTTCAGGATATTGCTCAATGACCTTCTGGTAGTCGTCGAAGGCTTCCGTGAAGTCGCCTTGTTGCATATCGAGCTGAGCCATGCGGAAGCGAGCTGATGGAGCTTCCTGAGACAGAGGCGCTTTTTTGACGACCTTCTGGTAGTTATCTAGAGCTCTCGACCACTTTGAACGGGACTCAGCCTCTTTAGCTTTGGACATGTATTCTTGAGCGACTGGGTCGTTAAGGCGCAAAGTACCAGCTGCAGGAGGTGCTTCGGATGAGCACTGTGCGAGCAGGAGGACAGAAGCAAGGCTACAGATGGTGATGAGATCCTTGTTCATAGTAGTTTTGGTGAAAGATGAGGTGTTTGTGACGATGTGCCCACTCGCTGAGCTATTCACGAGTAGGCACTTATCTAAGATCTTATGCAGATCAATGTTTGCCGTACACGGCTTCAGCATCAAATGCAAGCCCGTTATCAGCTTGGGCCGTTGTCACAGGTTGACCAGGAGTGACATCTGAGCCAAATGGGACGGAACGGAAGAAGCAGGAGTGGTGGCCCGTGTGGCAAGCACCTGCCCCAATTTGATCAACAAGAAGGACGAGCGCATCTTGGTCGCAGTCGACAAGGATTTGCTTTACCTTTTGGACGTGGCCACTGGTAAGGCCCTTGTGCCAGATTTCCTGGCGGCTACGGGAATAGTAAACAGCTTCACCGAGTTGAAGGGTCATCTTAAGAGCTTCTTCGTTCATGTATGCCAACATGAGAGGCTCTTTGGTGATGTGGTCGACTGCCATGGCAGGGATAAGGCCGTTTGCATCAAACTTAGGTGCAAAAGCGAGGTCTTTTTCGACATTAGTAGCCTTGCGGTCGGTGAAAATGATTTGATCAAGTGGAGTTTTAGTATCCATAGCCGACCCTTTACTACACAAATATAGGTCCACCTTCCAATCTTTTCTGTTTTTTTGTTGCTCAAGAGAGCGGAAAAAGTATCCATAGAGTCATGTCATTTACCGAGCAAAGAGCTTATGAGTTGCTTTCGACTGCTTATCGTGCAGGTCGCTTCCCGCATGCACTTTTGCTCATCGGTGACGAAACAGATGGTGCCAATGACTTGGCTTTGCGCCTGTTGCAGATGGCCAATCCGACGACTCATGGAGATACGTTGGAGTCGGCACGAGATGCCTATTTTCGCTTGGTGCGACCTCGTTCAAAGTCGCGCAGGATCTTGATTGATGACATCCGCCAAATTGAGCCATTTTTGCAACAAACGGCACCAGAGGATAGGCTGAAGGTGGTGGCTATTCTGGAAGCGGAGCGCATGAATGAGGAGGCCTCAAACGCCTTTTTGAAGACCTTAGAGGAGCCACCACGTCAGACGCTCATCATGATGATCACGGCACATCCCGAGCAGTTGTTGCCGACGATTCTCTCACGCTGTATCAATGTGCCACTGTACTCCAACAATAGCACCGTTCGGCTAAGTCCTATTCAGGAGGCCGTGTTACCTTTATGGGCGAATGCGTGCGAACATGTTGGCGATGATTTGGCAGCTTTGGCCTTCAGAGCTAAGTTTTTGGAGCTGCTCAACGCTCGCAAAGCAGAAATCACCAAGACCATTACTCAGGCACTGAAGGAAGAGGCCAAGGAAATTGCTAGTGGGACAGACCTCGGCAACTGGGAATCACGCCAGAAGGATGTTACAACGGCTCAGATTGAAATGGAGTACCTTTCAGACCGAGATCAAGCTCTGGAACTGATGAACCTGTGGTTCAGTCAAGCCGCTTTGCTTGCCAGCCAAGCTGAGAACGTAAGCCCCATTCACCCAGGTGTGCAGAAAATGGCAAGTTCCCTGTCTCTTCAAGACATCATGCAACGTATGTCTGCTGTGGATGCTCTTATGAATGACCTCAAGTTTAATGTCCACGAGGG
>CAYNVM010000091.1:0-4790 GCA_964400645.1 uncultured Akkermansia sp.
TCATTGAGGACGATGTCTCCGCCTTGGTAAGCGACAATGCGTGGCTGCACATTCGTCCCGGACACCGCTGGTGCCGTGTCAACGTGGGCAATCAGCCCCAAAACGGGCGTTGGATAATCAACTGTTGCGGGGATGGTGGCGTAGACAATGCCAAATTCATCTAACTCAGCATCGTTGATCCCCATGGCTTTCAGTTCGTCCACCAGGAGAAGGGACAAATTCTTCTGCTTGGCGGTGCTAGGGACGGTCTCTGAACTGGGGTCTGACTGGGTGTCGATACGAACGTAGTTGAGGAATCGATCTACTACTGAACTCATGCCGTCTCTTTAGCC
This sequence comes from uncultured Akkermansia sp., assembly GCA_964400645.1. Classification (GTDB taxonomy): domain Bacteria; phylum Verrucomicrobiota; class Verrucomicrobiia; order Verrucomicrobiales; family Akkermansiaceae; genus Akkermansia. The sequence continues at coordinate 333 of CAYNVM010000091.1, forward strand.
TATCTCAGGACTAAATGAAAGACGGGATGCCCCATTTCGTGCATTTTCTGGCTTATTGGCCGTTGTCTCGGCGCCATTTCTCATAGAGATCGGGCCGATTCTTCTTCGTGCGAGCAATCGCTTGCTTTTGCTTCCAGGCCTCAATGGCCGGATGGTTTCCGCTCAGCAAGATGTCTGGCACGGCTAAATTGCGGAAGACGTTGGGCTTCGTGTACGCTGGTGCCTCGAGCAAGCCATTGGCGAAGGATTCGTCCACAGGCGATCGTTCATCGCCCAAGGCGCCAGGAATCAAGCGTGCCACGGCGTCAATGACGATGACGGCGGCAATGGCTCCGTTCGTTAAAATGTAGTCGCCAATGGACAGCTCAACATCGACAAGCTGTTCAATGACGCGGTGATCCACCCCTTCGTAGTGACCACACAAAATGATTAAATGCCCACCTTCAACCGAAAGATCTCGGGCAATGGACTGGTTGAACACCTTGCCTTGTGGCGTCATCAACACCACCTTGGTGTCCTCTCGGCGCAGTTCTTCGATCGCGGCAAAGATGGGCTCTGGCTTCATCAACATGCCTTGCCCACCTCCGCACAGATAATCGTCCGTCTTGTGGTGCTTATCGACCGTCCAATCGCGAATGTTGTGCGCACGGATATCAATGAGTCCACGCTGACGGGCGCGACCGAGGATACTCTCCCGGAGTGGCGCTTCCACCATCTCCGGGAAGAGTGTAAGAACATCAATCTGTAAGGCTGGCTGGTCCATACAGCTAGGGCTGCCTTAGTGATCGCGACGTTGTCCGCGCAACATTGCTTCGATGAATGGATCGAGGTTGCCGTCCATCACATCTTGGATGTTGCCTGATTCAGCCCCTGTTCTCAGGTCCTTGACCATCTGGTACGGTTGGAACACGTAGGAACGAATCTGGTTGCCCCATGCAATGTCGCCCTTCTCGCTGTATTGGCGATCCGCTTCTGATCTCTTGCGGTCTTCTTCCAACTGAATCAGCTTGGCCTTCAACATGTTCATGGCTTCTTCGCGGTTGCGGAGCTGGCTTCGTTCGTTCTGGCAAGCCACGATGATCCCTGTAGGAATGTGCGTGATGCGAACGGCGGTTTCCACCTTGTTCACGTTCTGCCCACCCTTACCGCCGGATCGGTAGGTGTCCATCTTGATGTCTCGGTCCAAGATCTCAATCTTCACCGTGTCATCAATGATTGGCGTCGCATCCAAGGAGGCAAAGGACGTGTGGCGCTTCCCTGCCGAGTCAAAGGGAGAAATGCGGACGAGGCGGTGAATGCCGCGTTCGTTCTTCAGGTAACCATAGGCATAGTCACCGTCAATCTTCAGCGTCACGGAACGGATGCCGGCATCGTCGCCATCGGTGCTTTCCATCACGGTGACGGCAAAGCCTCGGCGTTCGCACCAGCGCATGTACATGCGCAACAGCATGCTCGCCCAGTCACAAGCTTCTGTACCACCGGCACCTGCGTGAATGGTCACATAGGTTCCTGCTTGGTCGTGCTCGCCATTCAGCAAGGTCAACAATTCAAATTCTGCCAATGACTTCTGCCAGGCTTCATACCCTTGCTCAGCTTCTAAAGCCAAACTTGCATCGCTCTCGTCTTCGCGTGCAAATTCAATCATTACATCGACGTCGTCTAAGCCTGATTCCAAACTGCGGAAGGCTTCCATACGTCGCTTTAAGGGATTTACCTTGGCCATGAGCGCGCGTGCTGCTTCTGGATCATCCCAGAAATCTGAAGCACTCATCCGCTCATCCAATTCCGCTACCTGTCGTTCAATACCTGCCAAGTCAAAGATAGCTCCCGAGCTCGGAAAGACGGCTACGCATGGCAGCCGTGTCGAGCGCCGAGAGATCAGCAGTGTGTGGGGTCATTTCCATACGGCGGGTAATGTATATGACTTCTCCCCATGTTGAAAGACAAATGTCCCCACCTCTCTCCTTCCCTGGCCTGCACCCCTAAATACAATGAGTCCGCTCCCGTCAGCCAATGGCCAGAGAGCGGACTCTATAAGGTTCTGCGAGATCTCTATCTCAAAAGAATCTGGGCTTAGTGAGCGCGGCAGAATTCTTCAAAGCGGTCGAGACCTTCCTTGAGGATGTCGAGGGACGTGCAGTAGCTGATGCGGATGCTGTGGTCGTTACCAAAAGCAATGCCAGGAACTGCTGCGACCTTGTAGCGATCAAGCAACTTGTCGCAAAGGTTGAGCGAGGTCAGCCCAAGATTCGTCGTATCGATCAGGAAGTAGAAAGCGCCAGAAGGTTCAACAACGCTGATGTTAGGAATCTTCTTCAAGCGTTCGTAGACGTATTGACGACGCATATCGAACTCGTCGCGCATGTCCGTGATGAAGCTTTGGTCGCCTGTCAGAGCGGCAATAGCACCAAACTGGGAGAACGTACAGGTGTTGGACGTCGTGTGGTCTTGGATGAGCTGGATAGCCTTGGTGATTTCAGCAGGTGCTGCCGTGTAACCCAAACGCCAACCCGTCATGGAATAGCCCTTGGAGAAACCGTTCACCGTCACCGTCAACTTGTAGATGTCTTCGCTCAAGGAAGCGATGCTGACGTGTTCTGCGCCACCGTACACCAAGTGTTCGTAGATTTCGTCGGAAAGAATGATGATGTCTTCGCTTGCGGCCAAATCGCCCAATGCTTGCAACTCGTCGCGAGTGTAGACAGCGCCAGTTGGGTTGGTTGGCGTGTTGATGATCACCATCTTGGTGCGTGGCGTCATTGCTTCTTCAAACTGTTCCACCGTCATCTTCCAACCATTTTCTGGAGTCGTCTGAACGATCACAGGTACACCGCCAGCCATGCGAACCATTTCTGGATAGCTGACCCAGTAAGGAGCAGGAATGATCACTTCATCCCCGTCGCTCACCAAAGCAAGAATGGCATTGTAGCAAGCGTGCTTGGCACCACTGCTCACCACGATCTGCGTTGGTTCATAGTTAAGACCATTTTCTCTCTTCAGCTTGTCGCTGATTGCCTGACGCAAGGTCATCAAACCTGCAGAAGGAGTGTATTTCGTTTGCCCTGCATTAAGTGCATCAATCGCTGCCTGCTTGATGTGATCAGGCGTGTCCATGTCAGGTTCGCCACCAGCAAGCCCGTACACTTCTTGTCCCTCTGCTTTCATAGCCTTGGCACGATTCGTCACCTTAAGCGTCAGGGAAGGCGTAAGACTGGCAATGCGGGGTGAAATCATATCCATATCTGTTAGAAGTTAGAATGTGTTCTCCTGATACGGAATGCGTCCCTCGCCTCCCGTTCAGGGCGGGCTAAATACTAATCACTTTGACCTACTTTCGCAAGAACAATGCATGGCCATTTACTCTCATGCCAAATTTATCCCAACTCCTCTCCCTTCCTCTCACATAATCAAATACAAGCAAAGGTCTCTCTCTTGGCCGCCTATAGCACGTCCTGCCACGCGACGAAAAACTCCTTCCAGTTAACCCGGAAGGAGTTTTTCTAATGAGGCAATGCCTCTGAAATTTTTACTAATGCCTGTCCGTAAGGACCAGGGTCTTCAGGCGAACGCCTGATAGAGCATTAGCGGATCGTGACGCGTGGGTCATTGGCCAACACATCAGCCAATTCGTCCCAGCCTTCTTCTGTCTGCAATTGGAACATCTGCAAGTACACTGAAGCAACGCCTGCTGGATACTTAGCAAACAAGTCGTCGACAGCCTTGGCCAACTTTTCCTTGTCCAAGGTTTCAGGCAACACTTCAACAATGCCGTGGCCGTTGTGTTCGATGCCCAAGGTCTCAATGAACTGCACCAACATCGGTTCGTGCTTACGGAGCAACCATACCTGCAAAAGGTGGTCGCCAATAGCTTCACTGGGCTTCCAAGAAAGCATCTTCTTTAAGAAGGAAAACTGCTCTTGCAGGGGCTTCTGCTGAATGTACTGAGGACGCAACTTCTTCAGTGCACCCAATTCACGCACTGCTGCATGATAAATGCCTCGTTCACGATTGCGCATCCAATCCAAGATGTCGCTGATCGTCTCTTCGTCTGCCTTTTGAAATATCGTGTAAGCCTTCATCTGTCCGTTAAGATTTTTTTCTCTTATCGTTGTCGCATATACACACCACGTTTTCCCCCATTTGTCCAGTAAATCCACTTCCCCTCTCTCCATTTCCTCTCCTCACCTCCCCCGCCTCTCCCATCATTTCAGAAAAATTGACTATCGGTGAAAAAAAGTCTTGCGCCACCTCGCAATCTATGGTTAATTCCCTCCGCGCTTCATTGAAACGCCACTGTAGCTCAGCGGTAGAGCAACGCATTCGTAATGCGTGGGTCGTCAGTTCAATCCTGACCAGTGGCTCCACCTTTGAAGCTCTGACGGTCGTCACGCCGGCGGATTAAGTGCCTCCTTAGCTCAGTTGGTAGAGCAGCTGACTCTTAATCAGTTTGTCCACGGT
>CAYNVM010000092.1:0-4692 GCA_964400645.1 uncultured Akkermansia sp.
TTGACCTTCTTGGCATGGACCATCAAAATTTGTTCGCGGCCCACCACATCAGGAAGGTTCACGGTCACTTCACGGTCAAATCGACCTGGGCGCAAGAGAGCGGGATCAAGCACGTCCACACGGTTGGTTGCAGCAATGACAATGACATTCTCATTTTCATTGAAGCCATCCATCTCGACGAGCAAGGCATTCAATGTTTGTTCACGTTCATCGTGACCGCCACCGACGCCAAAACCACGGTGACGTCCTACTGCATCAATTTCATCGATGAAGATTAAGCAAGGAGCTGCTTTTTTAGCTTCTTCGAACATATCGCGGACTCGGCTTGCGCCCACACCGACGAACATTTCCACGAAGTCAGAACCGCTGATCGAGAAGAATGGGACATCAGCTTCGCCAGCAATAGCCTTAGCCAAAAGCGTCTTACCTGTCCCTGGAGAACCTACAAGAAGAACACCCTTAGGGATTTTACCGCCCAGATCACGGAACTTCGTAGGATTCTTGAGGAACTCAACAATTTCCCAGACTTCCTCCTTAGCTTCATTTACGCCGGCAACATCCTTGAAGGTGACCTTGTTCTTATCAGGCGTAATGAGTCGGGCGCGACTCTTACCAAAGCTCAATGCACTATTGGCACCACCGCCCCCCATGCTCGAACGAAGGAACAGGAAGAGGATGAAAACCATGATGAGCACTGGCAAGAAATAGACAAAGAAGCTATGCCAGTAATTGCTGTCTGTGCCGTATGTAGCTTTGCTTCCTAGCAAAGATTGAATGCGACCGCCATCAAAGCTCTGATTAAAACGGACATCGACGGGAATCGCAGAACGCTTCAGATCCAAGGGCGTCTTGTTCCACGTACGCTGGACAATGTTACCCACGAGAAGACCGCGGTCACCATCGTAAAAGAGTTGAGGCTTACCAGTTCCATTGGCTCCAGTGATGAGTCCCTGCGTGACCAAGGTATTAAACTCCTCTGTCGAAATAGGATTACCAGCGAAGGGTGGCAAAGGCTGAGACTGAGTCGGTTGAATAACACCCAACTCATCGAGGCGTTGTTTGAACGTGTTGTCGATGAGCCCCGTGTTAAATGGCAAAGAGAAAGGAACGTAAGTAAGCTCAGGCTTAACGCTGTCGTCAGCCATGTATGCAGAAATCACGCCGTCTGTGGCGTTTTCAGACAACGTTACCTGAATAGGCATGAGCTCTGGCTCATTCAGAATCCGTCCCGCTTTGTATGCCCTTTCAAACTCAGGGAAAGTCAGTTCCTTGTGGTTAAGTCCAAGATTTCCTGTGAGGCCGAGAATGAGGATACCTGCAATGAAGCACATGGCTATCCATACTCCCCATCCTGAAGAATTCCCTGGTTGATTTGGTCGCGTTCTGAATTGGCGGTTAGGAGGCATTGATTGTAATGTAAAATGTTGCTTGTGGAGACTTCAGGCTCTCACTCTTATTCTGCGGAAAAAGATACTATCTGTTATCAGACCCTTTGAAAATATATTTCCAAGTCATCCTCTCAAAATTTGACGTTTTGTCTCTCAGCGTTCCATCTTGGTCGGTCGAGAAATAGGATTTACCGCACGCGTATCAGGTGAAGTGGGATTGAGTACTTCAGGAGCTTCAGCTGCTCGTGGTGCTCTATTGAGAATAGGCAATTGGCTCAGTGCGGACTTAGAAATCTCGATAAATTTGTCGATAGGAAACCGAGCAATGGCTTCACGAGAGCCAGCGTCGTTCAAGAACTTGGTCAATTCTGGATGATTCATCAGCGTTGCCATGTCTTGGCGATCCACCAAAGTCCTAATTCCTGCATCGCGGCTCAAGGTCCATAAACGTCGAGGACGTGGAATATACGGTGCAACTTCAGCATATTTCACAGCAGCTTGCGTCGTGTCAAAGGTCGACAAATACGCCACCAATTTAGCAAGTGATGTGCGTTCGGGATCCGTCATAGGATCTAATTGGCTCAACCAACTCGTTGAAGCCTTACTCAGCAACGATTGCTTCCAGTTGTACATCCATGATGTCCCTACTTCTTGTTTGGGATCGGTCTGATTCAACGCAAACTGGTGAGCGCGTTTGATATCAGCAACGGAGCCATAGTAAAAGACACCGAGGACACCGACCCATGCGAGGACTCCCACCATCAACACTGTGGTCACAATCCCCTTCAGACCACCCGTCCCAAGCATACGACCAGGCGTCAGGATGTTGCCAAACCACATCATCCCATTAGTAAAGACGGCAAGAATAAAGATGGCACTCCCCCATGATAATCCTGTCACCATCCATTCTTGCGGATTAGATGTCAGGAAAGAGAGATAAGAGTAGCCATTCTTACTCATCCAATAGTAGGCAATGATAGCTCCTAACAAAGCCGCACCAAGTAGCAACATCTTGATAATCCCCTTCAGAACGACGAGGACGATGAAGCCGACTAAGAGCACTCCGATGATCGTGTAGATCGTTGTGTCTGGTTCCATGATGATGGTAGAGAATTAAAAAGCCCGCTGGATGCGTTGACGCAAGAAATGATCGCAGAGAACCAGCCAAGCCATGGCTTCAACAATTGGCACGGCTCGTGGCAAAACACAAGGATCATGACGGCCCTTCCCTTTGAGTTGGGTCTCTTCACCTGCATCATTGACCGTATCTTGATTAAGCATCAGCGTTGCCGTGGGCTTGAAAGCTATCCTCATAGTGATCATCTCACCGTTGCTAATCCCTCCTTGAATGCCACCAGAATGGTTAGTCTTGGTATGGACTTCCCCATGGCTCATATAGAAGGGGTCATTATGTTCTAATCCTGTCATCTGCGTAGCCTCAAAGCCACTGCCCACTTCAAAACCTTTCGTAGCAGGGATGCTCATCATGGCATGAGCCAACGTTGCATCCAACTTGTCAAACACGGGATCGCCAAGACCGGCTGGGCATCCTGTGACGATGCATCGAATTACACCACCAACGGAATTACCATTATCACGAGCGGCCTTGATCTCCGCTGTCATTGCTTCAACAGCGTTGGGATCAGCCGTACGCACGGCATTTGATTCAATCACCGCAGGATCTACCTGTTCTGGATTCACTTGAGCACGTACTCCGTGGACCTCGTCCACCCAAGCAATCACCTTCATGTCTGGGCATAACTGACGCATCACAGCATGAGCCACGGCTCCTGCTGCCACGCGACCAATCGTTTCCCGAGCCGAGGCTCGTCCACCACCTGCCCATGCTCGAATCCCGTACTTCTGGTCGTACGCATAATCTGCGTGAGAGGGTCTATACGTATGAGCCATCTCATCGTAAGCGCTAGAGCGGTGATCCTTGTTGCGGATGCTCAGTGCGATGGGTGTTCCCAATGTTTGGTCATCCAGAATCCCAGACAAAATTTCTACAGCATCAGCTTCGTTGCGAGGTGTCACCAAGTCACTTTGCCCGGGTCTACGTCTGTCGAGTTCATACTGTATTTCGTCACGAGTCAGATGAATGCGAGACGGGCAACCGTCGATCACGACGCCGACTCCGACGCCATGGGATTCACCCCAAGTACTAATGCGAAATGCTTGGCCAAAACTGCTCGACATGTCGGCATCTTACTATCTGTCGGGCGTCGGTCAAGCTGGACTCCCTTAGGGATTGATCTGACTCAAGCTTTCTCCTATCCTATAGTCCCATCTTATGAGCGAACTCTTCAACGTCCAATACCCCAATGCATCAACTGCTTCTTTGACCTCCGAGGAGATCGCTCGGCAATTCAAAGCAGGCACGCTTCCTACTGATGCTGTCATCGTTACAGATAAAGGTTCTGTACCTATCAAAGAGTTTGTTGACTCTCATTCCACTCCTTCTGTGGCGACCTCGCTTCCTAAGCCATCTCTCCCCAACCCCTCTATTCCGACTCCATCTATCCCAAAGCCGAGCTTGCCACCACGCTCTTCATCACATTCTCAAGTGATTGAAGAAGCTAGCAAGTTAGTTGAACAAGATAATTTAACTTCAAAATCAACACAACCAGGCGAGACCCCAGAGGAGATTCCAGAGCCAGAATTGACAGAAGAAGACCAAGAATGGGTAAGGGGTCTCATGAAGACAACGATTCCCTTTTACGGCTTCTACCAAGCCATCCTTCTTAAGTTAGTAGCAGACGAAAAGCTCCCTGCGAACGAAGAAGATTCTGTTAAGGGGATCATACCAACCCTCTTATGGATCGCACTAGGCATCCATGTTGCTTCCTATTTCATGTGCATCTTTTTCCTTTGCCAAGGCAATGAACTATGCAAAGCCATGGCAGTCTTGGCTTCTCCCATTGGCGCAGGGCTCACTGTCTATCTTCTCGGCTGGGTAGCTAAGGCCATTTGCCACTTTGGGCTCAGCTCCATTCGCTCCGTTTGGTTCGCCCGACTCATCGCTGCAAAAATCATGGCTGCACTCGCTTCACTTACTGCCATCCAAGCTCTGTGCACCTCTATTTTCAGCGAGGAGTTATCAAATATCCTGAATCTCATTTTTGTCCTAGGAGCCTTCGGATTCATCATCAGAATCTTCATCAAGGAAAAGCAACGCTCAGGTTGGGATGATCGCCCTATCTTCAGAGTCTTCCTGAGCACGTGCGTGGCAATAGCCCTCTACTCCATCATTTCAACCATCATCATAAGCATCGGGCTATTTATGTTCTCTTTGGTCTTTTGA
>CAYNVM010000093.1:0-4586 GCA_964400645.1 uncultured Akkermansia sp.
AAAAAAACGCTCGCATGCATCTCTGCATTCGAGCGTTTTATTCTATGGATTCTTCATTTTGTCTATCACTACACAGGATTAGACTCGGAGAAATATCATTTGTTCATAAAATTAGTAAAGATGACAGAGGAGGTCGGAGAAGTAACTATGGCACAGTGGGGCAAAATCTGATAAGAGGAAGTCGTCATGACGAGTCCTTTGCCTTCAGAAGATGCCGAAGAAGCTGTGTTGTTTTTCCTGTGCTTGCCGCCAGGTCCCTTGCCTAGTTTGGACGAGTTGGCGGTCAGGATGCAGAAGCTTGATAGCACCTTAACGCTGAAGACAACGGGGAGCTTCGAAAGTTTGGAGGACGGTTTGATCAACGGCGAGCTGACTGATGAGGACTACGACATCCACGAGCCCGTTTGTTGGCACGTGAGCAAGGGTGATGCGCTCAAAGTCTTCAAAAAGGATGCCACGGCTCTACGTCAAATCGGCAATAAGTCACAACTCCTCATTTTTGCCGTCGAAGATGACTGTGCGTTTGAGCACGTCTTCGCCATGATCCACGCCATCTTGGAAACGATGGATGGGATTTTCGTGGCCGACTTAGAACCTGGCCAACAGATTCATCTCAATCGGAAACAAGCCCTCGCCTTTATAGAAGACGAGCTCGCCGCAGACGATGAGGAGGAAGACTGATGCCCCGCCCTCGCAAACATAAGCCTCAGAGGGACGTCTTAAGCCCCGAATCTCTCTTGTCGGCATACTGCCAAGGAATATTCCCCATGGCAGATCCTATGAAGGGACCCAACTCTGAGATCTTGTTTTTCTCCCCAGATCCTCGTGGCATCATCCCCCTTGACGACCGCTTCCATATCCCTCACGGATTAAAGCGTTGTTTGAAGAAGCGACCTTTTGAAATTCGGATGGATACCGCCTTCCGCGAAGTCATGCTCTCATGCGCTCGGATGGAATGTCCTGAAGAGCAATGGATCGATGAGCGGATCATTGAAGCCTATTGCCGACTCCATGAATTAGGGTTTGCTCACTCCGTCGAATGTTGGGATGCCGAAGGCCTGCAGGGCGGACTTTATGGCGTTGCCATCGGCAAAGCCTTTTTCGGAGAAAGCATGTTCCACCGCAAAACGGATGCGAGCAAGGTTGCGCTTGTGGCCCTCGTTCAATTTCTCAGAGCCAACCACTTTACGCTCTTAGATACGCAGTGGACCACGCCTCACCTTGAAACCTTTGGCGCCTATGAAATCCCTCGGAGCGAATACTTGGAGCTTTTGCAAGACGCCATCCGCGAGGTCCTGCAGTAAGCTAAGGATGAGATGATCTGTGGGCTTGCGAATACAAAATGACACGGGCATAATGGACGGCATGAAAATCGCCGTGATCGGAAAAGGCGGTCGTGAACACGCCCTCGTCAAAGCCCTGAAGGATTCACCCTCAGCTCCTGAAATTCTCAGTTTCCCGGGAAGCGATGCCATCAATCAGCTTGCTCGTAAGATTGATGCCACGGACATGCACGATCTTGTCCGCCAAATGAAGGCCGAAGGCGTTGACCTCTGCGTTGCTGGCGAAGAAAGCTATCTGGTCAAGGATGAAGGCCTTGCCAATTGTTGCCAAGAAGCTGGCATCCCCTGCTGGGGTCCTGTCAAGCAAAGCGCTCAGTTGGAAGCTAGTAAGGAGTTCGCTAAGAATTTCCTCCTGCGCCACAAGATCCCCACGGGCATGGCGGAAGTAGCCGCTAACATTGACGATGCCCGTCGCCTCATTGGCGGTGTCTATCCCACCGTTCTCAAGTTTGATGGCTTGGCTGCTGGCAAAGGCGTTGCCGTTTGCCCTGACGAAGCTAGCGCTGAAGCTTTCTTGCAAGAAGTCTTTGTCGACCGCCGATTTGGTGACGGTCGTCTCCTCGTTGAAGAATTCCTCACGGGTCCTGAAGTGTCCATCTTCGGTGCCTTGGTTGACGATCACTACCTCATCCTCTGCCCTGCCCGCGACTACAAGCGTTTGAAGGAAGGCGATGAAGGTCCTAACACGGGTGGCATGGGTGCTGTGGCTTCTCGCCAATTGGTCACTCCTGAAATCCTTAAGCGCATCGAAACTGAAATTGTAGCCCCCACCGTCGCTGGCCTCCGCAAAGATGGCTTGCCCTACCGTGGTTTCCTCTATTTCGGTCTCATGCTCACCCCTCAAGGTCCTAAGGTCATCGAATACAACTGCCGCTTTGGTGACCCTGAATGCCAAGCTGTCATGCCTTTGCTCCGTGGCGATTTGGCTCAGTTCTGCCTCAAGGGCGCCCAAGGTCAGTTTGATCCTTCCCTCATCTCCTTTGATAATGGTTGGAGCGTCTGTTGCGTTCTCGCCTCAGCGGGATACCCTGAATCCTCCCATTCGGGCGACGCCATCAGTGGCTTGGATCAAGTCGATCGTGGCTTCGTCTACCATGCTGGCACCAAGTGGGATGCCTCTCGCCAATGCTATGTCACCAACGGTGGCCGCGTGTTGGCCGTTGTCGCCCAAGGCGCCACCCTCGATGAAGCGCGCAAGTTGGCCCACAGCGAAGCCGATAAGGTGACCTTCGACGGCTTCCAACGTCGTGCTGACATCGCCTACGCTACCTTCGAATAACTTCCCAATCAGAAAACCTCAGGAAGGAGCTCTTAGCTCTCCTGAGGTCAAATAAAACAGGCATGGTACTCGTGTGAGTGCCATGCCTGTTTGACGTTTTGAAGAAAAGAATTAGTAACTGGAAACGCGGAATTCGTAGCCTTCCACACGGCCACGTTCCAAGCAAGCGGCCATCCAGTCAAAGAGTGCGCCAAATTCACCCCCGACCACTTCGCCCATTTCAGCACCCCGGGGCTTAGGTCGTCCTGCAGCCAAGCGCACGGGTTCCAAGCCGGCCAACAGGGTGGCACAATGGGTATCATCGGTACGGAAGATCTCGTCGGCGCCTGGCATTTCGCTCAAGCGGTCTTCGGAAATTTCCATGCACACAACGCCCACCCCAAACTCAGCTGCCAAGCGTCGCAGTTCGGCCATTTCTCCGTCGTCGGGCAAATCTCCCACAATGATGAGTTCGCCTGTCTGCGACCAGCACGACGTCGATAACGCACGGAAGAATTCCCGGCGGATTTCGCCTCGCTGGGGCATGTACGCCACGCAAACGCTCTGAAGTTCCACCACGGGAGCCCCCACCATACGGCGCCGTTCAAGTGCACTGCGGTCGAACACAAGCGCTGAGCCTTCCCACTCCCCTTCGGGCCAGTCGACCACTGCCAATTCGGGCTTGTTCCAACTGGGGCCATCTTCGCCTGGAGCAAAAACAAAAACGCCACGACCTGTCGTGTCGTACTGGCGAACCACTAGGGCCAAGGCACGCGCCCGCAAGGATTCGACATCCGTCTGTCCTTCGCCCAAGAACAAGGGAAGAAGTCCACGTGACGTGTCGTGGTGCGTATTTTTGTTGTTCACGCGGCGGTAATAGCCTTGCCCACGCTCCACCTTGGCAATGTTTGAGTCGGGCTCTGCGGCCATGAATGAAAAGTGATAGCGGAGAGAGGCATCGGAGTAGTCCCCCGCCAAGCGCATGCGAACCAAGCGTATCAGTTCCGTTCCCTTAATAGCTTCCTTGGGATTAACAGGGAGGATTTCAGGTAATAGTTCTTCCAGCTGGGTTCTAAGACTCATACGGACAGAAAATAAACCACGCTCCACCTATTTCTTCAAGCCAGAAGAATGAAATTTAACTTCACTTTCTCCCAGCGAATAAAAATGCGCTCCGCTGTCTGAACGGAACGCATTTATCCAAAAATCTCTGGTGTAATTAGTTGGTATTTCCAGGTTTATTTGGTCTCTACCTTGGGCATCTTGGAGGGCGGTTCTATGCTCTCTGCCGTGGCCGGTGCAACCTTGTCGGCGGACTGAGGGATGTTCATCAGCTTTTCAGCAATCGCCTGGCGTTCTTGTGGACCATAGGTCTTGGGCATACGCTTTTCTTCGCGTTCCCTGTCCATCTTCAGCTCTTTCATTTCCTGATCGAGCTCGCGAAGCCCCAAAGGATCCCCGTAAGCCAAGCGTTCGCGCAGGGCTGGCGAAAGTTCTGAAGGTGACAAGCGCGTAGCACCTCCGGAGTGAACGATGGACACGTAGTCCTTGGTCACTTTCTGGATGCTGACATCCAAGAAGGTCTTCTTCGTGCGTTCCGTGATAATGCTGTCGAAGTGAAGGTCGCGTGCCTTGCGGCGCGTGTGCTCGCAGTAGCGCTTGAAGTAGGAGCGCATTTGACCTCGCACCCCAAGGATTTCTCGCTCGAGGTCGGCCACACTGCGTTCTTTCAAAGCAACGTTCTGCTCGCGAATCTGCACAGCTTCGCGCTTCTGCACAAAGGCTTCCCCGCGAATCTTTGCCTTCTCTACTTCAAAGGAATCAAGCAAGCGTTGGTTGTAGATCTCAACGGTCTTCTTGTACTTTTGCTCAACCACTTCCAAGGGATCAGGGGGCAACATGCGGTACTGCTCATAGCACAGGTAAGCGAGGCCCAAAATGAGCACGCACAACATGCCAAACACTAACATCCAAAACAGACGTGA
>CAYNVM010000094.1:0-1536 GCA_964400645.1 uncultured Akkermansia sp.
TTTCCCGAGACGTAGCTTCTATGCTTTCTAACACTTGCTACTCCTACATCGGTAGCTTCGGGAGGGCCTTTTGTATTTATCTATAGGGATTTGCGGTTGTGGCTCATTGAGGACTTTTTTATTCCCTAGCGTACACAAAAAAAAAGAAGCCTCGCACGGTTAGACATGCGAGGCTTCGTTATTGATTTTAAGAGAGCTTACTTAACAGCAGGCCAGACGATACCGATGGGGTCGAATGGAGCGACCTGGCCCTTGATGCTCTTAGGATCAGGCAGAGCATAGTTGGTTCTGAAAAGAGGAAGGATGGGAGCACCATACTTGCTGTCCTTCTTTTCAGGGGTAGCACCGACTTCTTCGATCATCAGGGATTCACCGAATTGCCCAGCCGTATCACCGAGGACGATTTCGATGGGGTAAACCTTACCAGACTTAACTTCGAAGGTTTGGCCAGCGGCGTAACCACCGATGTTCTTGTTCCAGTGTTCGGTATTGCCGTACTTGTACAAGGTGACAGGGGGGACGTTGACGCCAGCAGCCTTCAGCAATTTGATGTTAGCTTCGCTAGCACCCTTCTTAGCTTGCAGAGCATTGATCCATGCATCACCAACAACCATCGTTTTGCCCAAGGTGGCGGATGCCCAACCGTAGTCGAATACGAGTTGGTTGTTGAAGCGGACAACGAGCACGTCGTCAGCTGCCCCCACGAAGCGGAACTTACCACTCTTAGGAGCCGTGATCTTACCACGATAGATGGCAAGCCAACGTCCTGCTTTTACCTTTTCAGCGCACTTGTAAGCCTTAGGAGCGTCAGTGGATGAAGAGTTGGGGATGTAGAACTGGGAAGCGTACAGCTTGGTAGCAGACTTGTAGTACTTCGAGAGAAGGGAAGGGTTGAAGCTCTTGACGTAGTCGTGAACAACTTGGATGTATTCTTGGTCGCTCTTAACACCAGGAGCACCCGTCTGGGTTTGCTTGAGGTCGTAGAAAGTACCTTCAAGAGCAGAACCGCCGGGCTTGTCAGAACCGTAACCAGCACCTTCAGAACCGAGGTCGTCACCGATACCAGCACCGAAGTCAACGCCCAGGTCAACACTTTGACCCAAGTCAGCCATCACAGGGACATCCACATCAACAGAGGCAATAGCCACGTCACTCACAGCATCAGAAGTGATGACGCTCGCTTGGTTCTGTACAGAAGCAGAAGGACGGCTAGTCACACGTTCAGGAGTAACAGGGGTATCATTGGGTGGTGCATCCTCATTAGAGGTAACATAGGCAACCACTTCAGGTTGTTCAGGCTGGGCAATGACGATAGCCACGGTGTAAAGCATTAAGCCCCCCAACACTGTGGCAAGCACAGAGGTGAGGATAGCCGTGATGAGGTTGCGTCTCTTTTGAGACTCAATCTCGTGCTTGGCGTCATCAGACATGTCAATGTGAAGACTCATAGCAGATCAGGGTTGTTGATAGGTCATTTCTAACACAGATGCTCTCATTTGTAGAGTAACATCAAGGTAACAAGTCACAAAAATTGGA
>CAYNVM010000094.1:1636-4581 GCA_964400645.1 uncultured Akkermansia sp.
CAAGAAAAAGAGTGGCACGCCCGTAGGGATTCGAACCCCAAACCTTCTGATCCGTAGTCAGACGCTCTATCCAATTGAGCTACGGGCGCATGGAAAAATGGTGGAGGCGAGGGGAGTCGAACCCCTGTCCTGAATGCCATTGGAGCAGGTATCTCCATGTTCAGACGCATGTTTGTTGCATCTCACGAACCCTTCGCCATGCGTCAGCTATGAATTCGCCAGTTACCTGTGGAAGTCTCGTGCGCGGCGCGGTAACCCCGCTTTGCACCAGCCTGTTAAAATAGTCGTCGTCCCGCCTAACAGGCGTCAGCGTTCAGACGTGGCTGAACTAATTAAGCAGCCATTGCGAACTCGTTGGAGTCTGCATTTATTTTGTTTGATCAGCTTTTTTAGAAGGCCAACTGATCAACCTTCACATGCAACCGACGCCTCAGACTTCCAGTCGAAACCAAAGACGCCCCCACATGGTAGAATCGATAAAAAAACCTGCCTGAGAGAGGCAGGGTAATTACCGAGCAACGAGTGGCACGCCCGTAGGGATTCGAACCCCAAACCTTCTGATCCGTAGTCAGACGCTCTATCCAATTGAGCTACGGGCGCATTCGCTTGCGTTGCTTACCGCTAGGCGGTGACAGGAATATACAGCAAATTAAGATGGGGTCAAGTATTTTCGGAAAAGTTTTTTCAGAAATCCGAAATTTTGTGGGAGAGGTGGGGGATGGATTGAGCTTTTAAGGAGGGAGGAAATATGGCAGGGTGAGTGAGTAAAGAAGCAATATGAGTGAGTTTTGCGTCATCAGAGATCCGATGCAGGCATTGGCCCAGTATTTTGGATTTTCAGGGTTAAGAGAAGGCCAAGATCAGGTCGTAAGAGCCATTTTGGATGGGAATGATGCTCTTGTGGTGATGCCGACTGGTGGTGGGAAGTCACTTTGTTACCAATTACCCGCTATCTGCCGAGATGGGATTACCATCGTGGTGAGTCCACTGATTGCGCTGATGAAAGATCAGGTTGATGCCTTGGAAGCCAAGGGCATCCCTGCAACGATGATCAACAGCTCCTTGAGTTTGCAGGAGCAAAGGACAAGGCTCGCAATGCTACGTGAGGGACAATGCAAGTTGGTCTATGTGGCCCCTGAACGATTTGGACAGCAGGGATTTATGCGAGCCCTGGAAGAACTAGATATTTCCTTGGTGGCCATAGATGAAGCGCACTGCTTGTCCCAATGGGGGCATGATTTCCGTCCCGACTACTTAAGACTAGGGAAGGCGATGGAGGCATTGGGGTATCCGCAGTTAGTCGCATTGACGGCGACGGCAACGCCCAAGGTCCGGGAGGATATTTTGGCGCATTTGCCCATGAAGAATCCTGAGGTGATTGTGCGAGGTTTTGCGCGAGATAACCTGCATTTTAGGATTACACCTTGCGATTCTAATAAAGAAAAATTCCGACGCTTGCGGTCGGTGATTAGCGAATATCGCACTGGGATTGTCTATTGTTCGACCCGTAAGAAGGTAGAACTGGTGCATGAGGAATTGAGCACCTTAGGGATTAGATCCATTGCTTACCATGCAGGGATGGACGATGCCGCGAGAGAAGAGGCACAGAATGCCTTCATTTCCAAGCGGGCGGATGTAGCTGTGGCGACCAATGCCTTTGGGATGGGGATTGACCGAGACGACGTGCGTTTTGTTGTGCACTTTGAAATACCTGGTAGCGTGGAAGCCTATTACCAAGAGGCAGGGCGAGCGGGGAGAGATGGTGAGGAAGCCTGCTGTGAGTTGTTATTCAACCATGCCGACTTACGGACGCAGGAGTTCTTTATTGAAGGGGCTAATCCTGGTTATGCCTTTGTCATTGATCTCTATGAAGTTTTGAGAAAATGGTGTGATGCGGAGACCCATGAGTTGTTATGGAGCAAGCAGGAGCTCGCAACCAAGTTGAACAGCAAAAATGAGATGGCCGTGGGCGCTGCACTTTCGACGCTCGTTCGCATTGGGGCTATCGAACGCTTTGATGTTCCTGGCCAACGCATTCGTGGGACGCGCGTTTTACATCCCGATTGGGGGGGCGAGCATTTGCCGATCGATGCGCATTCGCTCATGGAGAAGGAAGAACGAGACAGAGACAAGCTCAAGGCCATGACCAACTATGCGTATTCGGTTGGTTGCCGTCAGCAGTGGATTTTACAATACTTTGGCGAGGAAGGAGCCGAGGCCTGTGGACATTGCGATTGTTGTGAAGGAGCTGATGATGAGGACGGTGAAGAGTTGTCGGAAGCCGAAACGGAGATTGTGCGCAAGGCGCTGAGTGGGGTGGCCCGAGCCTCGCAGCGAGTGGGCCAAGGCGTTTGGGAAGGCCGATGGGGAAAGGGCAAAATCATCAAGATGCTCAAAGGTGCAACGAGTCAGGACATTACCAATTCATCCTTAGTTCGACTGAGCACCTATGGAATTTTGTCTGATTTGACAGAAGATCAAATCAAGAGACTCTTCGACGCTTTTCGTCGCTCAGGGTATCTCAAGACAAGTGGGGCTGAGCGCCCTTTGTTGACCCTTAGCAAAAAGGGGCATGAAGTGATGATGGGACATGTGCCTGCACGCATGCAATGGCCATTAGGGCGCAGTGCCACGGTTGTGAACCGAGATCCGGTCCGCTCCGTAGGTACCAAGAAAGAGAAGACTCGCCGAAAAGAAGATCTTATTCCCGAATTTGGAGCCTTCGATGAGGCGTTATTTGAGAAACTCAAGGAACTGAGGCGAGATATTGCAGACGATGAAGGCGTCCCTGCGTACCACATTTTCCACAACAGCACTCTAGAGGCCTTGGCGCGCATCAAGCCCACCACACGAGAAGGTGCCATGAAAATTCATGGGATCGGAGAGCACAAGGCTGAGCGATTCCTCGATGATTTCCTAGAAGTGATCGCAGAGCATGAAGGGGT
>CAYNVM010000095.1:0-4432 GCA_964400645.1 uncultured Akkermansia sp.
TTAAAAGCTGGCGTCACCTGAGCGACTCGAACGCTCGACCCATTGCTTAGAAGGCAATTGCTCTATCCAGCTGAGCTAAGGTGACATGAATAATGTGGCGCAATTTTACGCACGTCCGGCATGAATTCAAGTCAGAAGAGAGTATCTGCCGACTTAAATTGGCAAGGACTGCGCATATTTAGCCACAAGTGGCTCTTGGTAGGAGAACATCAACTCGCGCTGCTCGGGCAAGCCATCCAAATAGCCATGCAGGTGAAGCAAGCCATGGATCATGTAGCGGAACAACTCGCGCAACCACGGCTCGCC
Organism: uncultured Akkermansia sp.; assembly: GCA_964400645.1. Taxonomy (GTDB): domain Bacteria; phylum Verrucomicrobiota; class Verrucomicrobiia; order Verrucomicrobiales; family Akkermansiaceae; genus Akkermansia. The sequence goes on from CAYNVM010000095.1 coordinate 307, forward strand.
AAACTGATCGGCTTGGCGTAAGGCGGTGTCGTAGCTGACAATGATCTCGCCCAGGCCATCGCCATGCGGAAACGTGATCACGTCCGTGGCGGTCGGATCGTCGAGAAATCGCCCGTGCACGTCGGCAATCGTGGGATCATCCACAATGGAGATCTCCACGGATTCCAGTTCGCTCAGGACGTGATCTGGCCCTTTCGGCAAGGCCAAAATCTCTGGGAGTGCAGCTTCCAAGGCCAACAACAAAGCATCCTGCACGGTCTCGTCAAGTGCTGGCTCTTCAATATGACAATACAGTTCTAGAACAGGTGTCATGGATTAGGAATTTGCCCCGGTATGGGGTGTTGGGTAAGTTCTTCAACGGGGAGACCATCCGCTTTGGGCTGCACGATAGGCGTTGCTGAACTCAGTATGTAAATGCTGTTATCCACCTCTTCGTCCTCTGCCTTCTGAGTCTCCTCAGCGGGCTCCTCCTTGGCCTCTTCTTGGCTCGTGGGCTCTTCTTCCTTCGCTTCCTTCGCTGGCGCTTCTTCTACCGCTGGCTTCTCCACCACTGCCGGCTTTTCCTCGGCCTTGGCAACAGGAGTTTCGTCGTCATCCTTCGGATAACTGATGCGGTTGTGATCCATCGATTTCAGCGAGGCCATGAAGCTTTCCTTAATCTGGACAATGTCCCCTAAGGTCAACCCACTGCCGTCTAAATGCCCTTCAAGTATGCGCTTGTTGATCAAATCATTGATCATATCGCGGAGCTGATCCTCTGTCGGATTCTTCAACGATCTCGTCGCACTCTCCACAATGTCCGCCAAACTGATGATGGCCACTTCGCGTGACTGCGGAATCGGCCCCGGATACATGTAGTCCTCCTTGCGCACGGGATTCGGATCGTCGTCGCTACTCTGCGGCCCTTTGGCCACTTCTTCGTTGTAGCGATCCAGCGCCTTGCGATAAAAAACGTACACGAGTGACACGCCATGGTGCTGCTTGATGGCCGCCATGATCTCCCGATTCAACTTGTACTGCTGACCCAGTTTGCACCCGTCCTTCACGTGCTTGATGATCTCAATAGCACTGGACTTCGGATCTAACAGGTTGTGCGGATTGTTCTTCGTGTCGCTGAGGTTCTCAATAAAGTACTGCGGATTCCCTATCTTGCCCACGTCGTGGTACAGCGCCCCCACGCGACAAAAATCGGCATTCGCCCCAATCTTCTCTGCGGCCGCTTCGGCCAATAGGGAGACCTTCGTGCTGTGATGGTAGGTCCCTGGTGCCTCTAACTGCAGTCGCTTGAGCAATTCGTGGTTCAGGTCCGCAAACTCTAACCATGAAATCGGCGTCGTGATGCGGAATAAGGCCTCGATCCCTGGCATGAAGCCACTGATCACAACGGCCAAAATAAAGCTGACGGCAAAGGCCCCGGCCAGAACTTTGAATCCTGTCCCGATGTTGGTGAGCATCAATTCCTGCAAGGGTCCCACCAAAATAAGCCCCAACACGACAACCACCACGCCGCACACCCAACCGGCGCGGTAAAAGGCGGATCGCTTGCGTGCCTTGTCGGCCAACAACACGGCGGCCATCCCTGCTGCCAGGCTGAACACGCCATAATTCATGGCCAAACTGGACTCCACGATCCCGAGCCCCAACATGGTCACGGCCACGGTCACAAAGGCCCCAACGCGCGCATCCATGAGGAATGAGGTGATGAGCGGCGCCACGATGTACGGGAACAACAGGACGCGGTAATTGCTCCAAACCGTGGTCTGGTCCACCCCGACGAGATGCCGCCACAACACAAGTAGCCCTAAGTGCAACAAAATCGCCGACCACGTCAGCGCAAACGTCTTGTTGCTCCGGAACGCTTTCTTGCCCACCATGCTGTAGTCGAAGAAGAGGAGCGCCCCGTTAACCAACAACAGCCACAATCCCTTGGCACAGGCGTAATCGTCGCTGTGAATCCATAGGGAATCACCTAAAAACAATACCTGAACCAAGAGGACTGAGGCCACGCATTGCGTGTAAAAAACCCATCGGCTCGAATCCAAGCTCTCGAACTGAGGCTCTTCTTTCTCCACCTCTCCCTTCAGTAGCTCGCCTTTCGGTCTTTGCTCTACAGGATCAGAATTACATGCAACCTTCGCTGCCATACGTGACTTATCTTGATGAACCTACCTGATTCACATCATGAATGATGTCCTTTTCTCCCATTTTTGCAATGGGATATTTCGTCATTGTCCTCCAGAATATCAATGGGTTTCCTCATCGAGATCCGGTATGCGGCCCAAGCGTTCCATGTGCTCTTCTATGAGTGGATTCACCCCACATGACAACATTTCCTTGGCCACGCGCAATGCATTGCAGATCGCAAGCCCAGATGAACTCCCGTGCGCAATGATGGACACGCCATTCACCCCAAGAAGGGGACTTCCCCCCACGCTCTCGGCGGATAGGCGTTCTTTCATGGCTCGATAGGCCCCTGCGCTCAGCAACGCTCCAGTCTTGCGAATCGTGGAACTCATGAGCTCTTTCTTGAGCCACTTGGAGAAGGCCTTAGCTGTTGCTTCACATGTCTTTAACAACACATTTCCCGTAAAGCCATCGGTCAAAACAACATCAACTTCGTGTTCAAACAAATCGTGTCCTTCGACATTCCCGATAAATTCAAACGGAAGTTCACGTTCTGCTTCTAAATGCTTCAATAAATGAAAGGTCGCCTTTGAAAATTCATTTCCTTTTTCGTCCTCTGAGCCATTGCTCATCACTCCTACTTTAGGACGTGCCTTCCCATAAATCTTATTCGCCAACACACTCGCCATCACGGCATAACCCACCACGTGGCGTGGCTTGGCATCGGGATTGGCTCCCGTATCGGTCACGTTGCAAATCCCATATTCGTTGGGCAACTGCGACACAATTCCGGCCTTTTCTACCCCCTTCAGCAAGCGCAACTTAATCGTTGAAGCAGCCACCGCTGCCCCCGTATTCCCTGCACTTACAACGGCTTGAGCGTCTCCTGCCTTCACCAAATCAACGGCTATCGACATGGATGAGTTGCGCTTCTGGCGTACCGCCAAAATCCCTGACTCATTCATCTCCACAACCTCCGCCGCTGGTACAATCTCTATCCTCTCTCCACTCAAATGCCCCGCATCACAAGCCGCTTTAACAACATCCTCCCTGCCAACCATATATATTTTACTAATTTCAGGGTATAACTCGAGCGCGAGTTTTGCCCCTTCAATATTAACAGTGGGGGCGTTGTCGCCACCCATGACGTCGAGAGCTAGTTTCATTGGAATAGTATTTCCTCGTTACTCCGTTATCTTTATAAAAAATCAGGCCGAATTGCAAAGCAAAACGGCCGGAGAAATAAAGTCGAAACCGGGAGACTTTACTCCCGGTTTAAAAATCTTCTGAGAATGAGTCCGTAGAAGATTAGGCGTCTGCCGTAATCTTAATTTCGACACCACTCTTGGTTGTGTACGTACCACAGTTTGGGCATGCGGTGTGTCCAGGGATGCTGTTGCCACACTTCTGGCACTTACGGAGCTTTGGTGCACGCCATGCCTGAGCTGCGAGACGTGATCTTTGCTTCATCTTGGACGTTCTGCGTTTTGGAGCTGCCATGATCTTAAATCGTTAATGAGTGAAGGTTACTGGTCACCGAGGGCGTCGAGTGCGTCCCACACGCCACTGTTACCGTTCGGGGCAGGTGAATCTACACCAGGTGTACCCTCTTTGTCCACTCCAAAATGTGTTTTTGATAATTTGCATGCTTCTTTCGTCCCGGAATCCTCGCAGTGGGGGTATGCTGGGAACTCCAGAATGATCTCTTCTCGCAGCAAATCGGTGACATCAATAACTGATTGATCGTCAATCTCCACGCTCTCCGCATACTGCGGTAAGCTGATGACTTTGTCGAAATGCTCTAAACAGCGAACACAGCGAAATTCAAAAGCCGCAGAAATTTCTCCCTGCAACAACAGTTCTTTGTCGTAGCGACGGATGAAAAGATCGTATTTGAGGTTACCCGTCGACTTCACTTCATCATCGTCAATGTCGAACAAAGCTTTATCCAATTCGCCAGTGAACTGCTTGCCTTCCTCGGGCAAGGTCTCTAAATCGATGG
>CAYNVM010000096.1:0-4250 GCA_964400645.1 uncultured Akkermansia sp.
TCAGCCAAGATGGGCTGATCAGCAGGAGCCCAAGGGAGATCCTGCAGTTGTTCTCTGCGTAAGAAAGCCAGAGCGGCATGTTCCTTGCACGTAGGCAAGGCGTGAGTCAGCGAGCAGACAAAGGGAATGAGCCGAATAGCGTGCGTGCCGTAATCGTGACACACTGGAGTGAGGGGACGCACGATGGAGATTGAGCAGGCAAGTTCCTCCTGGATTTCTCGCACGATGGCGTCTTCCGCGGACTCGTTGGGTTCCAGTTTGCCACCAGGGAATTCCCAAAGCCCGGCCAGATGAGATGGCTTTCCTTTGCGGGCGGCGAGGACAAGAGTGCCTGATTGGGTAGGCAGTTCAATGATGGCACAACAAACATCAATCATAAGCGAACGAGAACGGGGTGAATCGTGAATTCGAGGAGCTCGGTGTCAAAGAGAGCGTATGAAATCCTGCCCGTTCTGCCCTGGATTTCGCCTGGGTTGGCCAAGATGCACGAGCCGATGCGACGGCAAAAAGCCTCGTGGGTGTGGCCATGCAAGACGAGATCGTGTTGACCCTCGAAGGCCCAGCGTTCCGCCGTGTGCGGGAGATGGGTGAAGGCCACCGAGCGACCGCCCAGAGTTAGGTGCGCTTCCCGGCCGTGAGTGGTGACATGGGGGAGATGGCTTGCGGCGGACTCGAGTGAGAAGGGATCGTCGCAGTTGCCCCAGACCAGATCGATAGGGAGCTCGCCACTCAACGAACTGAGGAGGTCTAGCGTGGACGGGGAACATACATCCCCCAGACAAATTAAGCGATCACAGGAGTCAGCTTGGATGCGCAACATGACCTCGCGCAGGTGATCGATCTCATCATGAATATCACTGATGATCCCTATTTTCATCCTAACATATTATCGCTCAGCGATGGGCCATGCAAGTAAGGAATCGTCCAGGTCAGGCAAGTCGCCAGATTCCTCCGTGCTTTTCAACAGACAGGTGAAGCCACCGGCGCCCATACGCTTCTGCGGCATGAGACGGTAGCAGGGAACGGGAGCATCGGGGACTTGGAACTCGGCCAACTCAGGAACTTCCACTGCCTGAAGTTGAGGCATACGGCGGAGCAACCACGCGACCGTGCGTTCATTCTCTTCTGGAGCGTAAGTGCAAGTCGTGTAGAGCAGGTGACCACCTGGGGCCAATACTTGGACCGCATGATTCAAGATGCCACGTTGGCGCTTGGCATTGCCACTGACCACGGAATTGTTGAAGCAACCAGGATTCTCAATGCCCTTGGCGAGCATGGACTGACCGCTACAGGGGGCATCGACGAGAACCAAATCAAAGCTGTGTGGAGCTTGTTCCGACCATTGTTCCGGGCGCAGACGTTGCGTCCACATATGGTGGAAGCCACAGCGCGACAGGTTATGGCGGAGAATCCCGAGTCGTTTGGGATGCACCTCATTGGAGATGTGCATTTGGGGATGCAGACGCGCCTGAGTCAGGATGGATTTGCCCCCAGGTGCGGAACAGAGATCGAGACAGCGCTGAGGGGAATCGATGAGCTTCAAAGGAGCGGTTTCCCAGACGGACGAAAGATCCAGGGGATAGTAGAAGCCAGCGGCGTAGTCATCGGCTAATGCCGTGGCTGTGGCCTCATCCGCTGAGCCATCAGGCGACGCCACGAAGATGGAATCGCCCACCCACGAAGGTGCGTCGGCGAGGACATTGGGCGGACGGTAGCCCGCTGGGGCTTGAGGTGTCAGCACGTAGGCACGGCGAGACGACTGCCCCTGTTGAAGGCAAGCGACAAAGTCCTGCGATTCTTCAGGGGACAGGCCGAGCTTACAGGCGAAGCGTTCCGCCGGAGACAGAGAAGATTGGCGCCCCATCAGTTTGCTGCATCAGGGAAGAACGTATCTACGGCGAGACGAGCAGCGCCGATGGTACCAGCTTCCGTACCAAAATGAGCAGGCAGGATTTCGAGGTGCTTGACCAAAGGTTCAGGCAACTGAGCCTGCATGCATTGCTTGAGCGGATTGAAGAGCAAGGTCTTGGCTTTAGCTACACCACCACCGATGACGATGGCTTCAGGGTTGAGCAAGTAACAGCAGTTCATCAGGGAACAAGCCAACTTGCGAGCCAAGTCGTTCCAAATCTTGATAGCGATTTCATCGCCAGCCAAGGCCGCCTTTTCAAGAGCGATGGGGTTGCAGTCGATGATGGCCTTATCCTGGTCAGCGGCGGCATAAAGCGCGCGAGCATCAGCGGCCAATTCCTTGTTGCCGATGTAATCTTCCAGAGACCCACGATTGCCGTAATGACCCAGACGACCACGGTAATCGATACTCGTTTGGCCGAGTTCGCCAGCAGAGCAGGTAGAACCGCGGAGCAGTTCGCCATTCACGATAATGCCACTGCCGACGCCCGTTCCCAAGGTCAGGCAGACCACATTCTTTTTACCGCGAGCGGCGCCCAACTTCCATTCGGCATAAGCCATGCAGTTGGCATCATTTTCCACGCAGACAGGCAAGCCCGTGTGCTTAGAAAGAAGGTCGCGCACGGCCACATTGCTCCAACCAGGGACGTTGGTCAGCGTGAAGACAGTGCCTTCGTAATGGTTGACAAAACCAGGCATCCCCATCCCCACGGCTTTCACGTCGGGGTAGTTGGTTTTCATCACCTGAACGAACTGAGAAATGGCATGGATGAGGGCTTCTGGTGAGTCATATTCCTGCGTCGCAATCGAGGGCGCTTGGTCAATGACTGTAGCTCCACGAACAACCCCCATCTTGATGGAGGTCCCTCCGAAATCAATGCCGATAGTGGTGATGTCTTCTGGGTTCATTTGCTCCCTTATACCAATTTAGACCCCCAGTTGTGAAGAGAAATATCATGCCCGGGAGGGGAGAATTTGAGAAAGCAAAAGAGCGCCGCCCGCATCCCGCGGGGAGCGCTCTTAACTACTACTGCAATATTCAGGAGATTAGCTCCCAGAAGCTTTTAATTAGAAGCTGTAGCGATAGCCGATCGTGCCGCTAACGGAGTTAGCTTTACTGCGGATATCTAGGCTTGTGTTGGCATAGACTTCGCTACTTGGTGAGATGAGAGTAGTCAGACCTGCGCCAAGTTGTAAAGCAGTCTTACTCACTTTAGCCCCGTAGACATGAGCTGTCTTGTCAGGGATGTTAGCAAAGCTGACTGCCGTCTTGCCTTGATCGTCACCGAAGTCTTCAGCAACGTTGGCTCGAACTTCCCCGAGCCATTCGCGGCCTGTTGTCTTGGTGCCGAAGGTTCCTAACCAACGCGTACCGAGGGCGAGCGTGGCGGTTGTCCATTCTTGCTTGCCAATGTGGAGGTCGGCGTTGCCGGCACCCGTTTCCGTGTAGCCATTCATGGTGGTGTAGAGAGCGGAAACGCTGAAGAACGGTTGCAGGATGCTCTTGTTGTTATCCTTCAGAGCAATGCTGTACGCCGCTTCATACATGGCGCCGAATCCGTGACCGGTTGTGTCACCACGCGTCTGGTAATAACCTTGACCGTAGTTCACCGTGCGGTTCAACTTAGCATCGTTCCACGAGGCTTCAGCAATGAAGGTATGCGTCCAACGGCTCGTTTGATAACGACCATAGATGTCGAAGTAGTCACTGTTGAGGTGACCCGAGGCGCGTTCAGCGGCTTCAGAATGAAGGCGACCGTAATCGGCGGCGACAGCCAAGCCCAAGGTGAGCTTCTGATTGACGTCAAAGTCGCATCCAGCGGTGCCACCCCATGTGGTCAGTCTGTAACCACCTTCATCGCCACGAGTGCGTTGGTTGGAATAAGCGCCTGTGCCTTCAATCCAGAGGTGACGGCCACGATGTGGGAATTCATTGCGAGTTCCCAGAGAAACGAGGCGGTCGCGAGTGTGGATGAGGTGATCCTTAGCCACATTGTGCTGAGCCGTACCGAGCGAGTTGATCGTGGAGCCTGCGACAGCTGCCAAGTTCTTGGTGGCATCGGCAATGTCACCGCTCTGGATTTCTTCGCGGATGATTTCGCGGATATCCCCGATTTCGGTTCCTTCAGGATCCTTTTCAAGGGTATCGTTAATCAGTTCTGCCCCTGCTTCAGAGTTTGGCGTCTCGCCTTCTACTTCGAATGGATTCTTCTCTTGGCGACGAGCAATCAGGATGACGGCGTCATCGCGCGTTTCCAGATGGAAGTCTTCAAAGTAGAAGCTGTAGTAATCCGAAATCTCCGTGTAAGCCCCATCGGCGGTCACAACAGGCGTGCTTG
>CAYNVM010000097.1:0-4231 GCA_964400645.1 uncultured Akkermansia sp.
TAGAAAAGAGTAACGGTAAGAGAGATGCAAGGAAGGATCTGGCAGAGCATGGTGATGGCGTTAGCGTTGGGAACAGCGGTAGCGGATGAGAGTTCTACTCCTGTATTGGGGCAAGCTGTCGGCGAGAGTGGCAGTAGCTTTGTGGCGCCAGATGGGAAGACGATTCCTGCCTTTGAGAAGCTCGATGAGCATCGGATTCGGATTGGGAAAGTGACCGTCGACCACAAGAAGCGCGAGGTGATTGTTCCTGCCGTCGTGAACATGGATGCGGGCTTGGTGGAGTACATTTTGTGTCTGCCGAATGGGAAGATCCACGAAGCTCTTTTGGTGACCGAGGCCGATCCGTTGCACATTAGTCTGGGGATGAAAGCCTTGGGATTTAAGTCCTTTGAGCATTTCTTCCCACTGAGAAATGAGAATATGGAATGGTTGCCGTTCACGCCCCCGACGCCAGAGGAGTACGGCAAAGCCTACGTCCAGATCAAGGTGCGCTATCGCGAGGGAGACCAAGAGAAAGAGAGCGACCTGAGTGACCTGGTCTGCAATTCCAAGACCAAGCAAACCTTATCCCCCGATCAGTGGCTGTATACGAACTCCTTTTTCTATATGGGAGCGTATCAAGCGAGTCGCAACGGCGATGCCATTGGCATTTTTGCGGATCGGGGATGCACGATCAATTACATCGGCGATTTCAACGATGGGGACAACGACACCGGTTGGGTGGTGAGCAGTGATCACCCCATGACCCCAGGCACCCCGGCAGAAATCGTCATTACACAAGCTTCCGAACCAGAGTCCGCCCCTGGTGATTTTAACCCCGTCTTACCTGGCTCACCTGATCAGAGTGCAGGCAAGACAACACCCGTTGCACCAAGCAACTAAATTATGAACTCCATCCTACGACCATTCATCCCTGCCCTTGTCTTAGGGCTTGCTAGTCCCTGCGCCTTGGCTCAGACCTCTGTGACGGCGACGCCTCACGAATCGCCAGCCATGAAATATGCCTCCATTCGCCAAGAGATGGAGCACTCCATTGACCAGGGGAACGACTACTTGAAGAGCCACCAGAATGCTGATGGATCCTGGGGCGACACGCGCTTCCCGGCCATGACGGCTCTGGCCATCACGGCTGCCATGAGATCGCCTGAAAACCAAGGCAAGCCTGTGCCAGAATACCTGAAGAAGGGCTATGAGTTCATTTTGGCCTCTCAGAAGGAAGACGGCAGTATCTACAACCGTGGCTTGGCTTCGTACAACACGGCTGTGTGCATGTTGGCGCTGTTGGCGGCGAATAATCCTGCCTACGATCAGCCCATTTTGAAGGCGCGCGCCTATCTCATCCAGCAACAGAGCCACTTTGCCCCCGATAGTCCTTACTACGGTGGCATTGGGTACGGTGGTCCCGATGCTCCGCCTATTGCTGACCTCTCCAACACGTCGTTGGCTCTGGAAGCAATTTACTACTCGCGCAAGTTGGCTCAGGACGGCAAGTATGGTCCCCAACCTGAATTGGACTGGGATGCCGCTGTGGCCTTTATCACCAGTTGCCAAGAGAATCCTGCCACCAACAGCCGTGCTCGCGAAACGAATGATCTGAAGCAACAAGGCGGATTCCGCTATCGTCCGGTGAACTCGGACAGTGCGCCTAAACACGCCATGCCCACGGGCAAGCCTGACTTTGTGCAAGGTGGCGAACACCAAGGCAACGGCAAGCCCCCATGGGCTGGCCAGGGTGGTCAAGGTGGTCGTCCCGATGGCCAAGGTGCTCCCCAAGGTCAGCAAGGAGTCGCCGCTGCGCAAGGTGGTCAACCTGGTGCTCAGCAAGGCGGACATCCCGGCATGGGAGGTCGTGGCGGTCACCCAGGAATGGGTGGCATGGGCGGTGGCCGTGGAGGCATGGGTGGCGGTATGGGCGGTGGCCAAGGCAGTGATTCTGCCCTGGCTTACGGCAGTATGACCTACGCCGGGATGCAGTCGCTCATTTACGCCAACCTGTCCAAGGATGATCCCCGCGTCACGGCAGCTCTCGGTTGGCTCAAGAACAACTACTCCTTAGACGAGAACCCTGGCATGGGCATCCAAGGGCTCTATTACTACTACCAAGCCATGGCTAAGGCGATGAGCTCGGCAGGCATCGATGAATTCACCTTGGCCGACGGCACGGAAGTCGACTGGCGCGATGACTTAGGGCAACGCCTCATCCGCATCCAGAAGTCGGATGGCTCCTGGGTGAACACGGATAACAGATGGTGGGAAGCCGATCCCATCTTGGTGACGAGCTACAGCGTCCTGGCCTTGGAACAGATTTTCAACTCGATTCCTAGATAAGAGTCGCGAGTTTTCTCAAACCGTTCACCAGAAATCCCCGGCGGTGCGCTGTCGGGGATTTCTCTTGTTTTTCAGAGGATGACGTGTGATCCTCTGACTGGACGTCATGCACACCGACAAGCGAACGAAGTTACGCCAATGCCAGTCCTCGGCATGCATTCTCAGACAAGTCTGGGAATGGATCTCTGAGGTAGCGCACGAAGCCCAGCAAAATGAGCCTGCCCTTAAGCATCTGCTCAGCGACGTCTGTTTGATTCGGCATAGCCTGTCTGAAGCCATGGTGGCTCGCCTCTCCCGCAAGTTGTCGCGCCGCGACATGGGAAGAGAGGATTTGGAGCCCATTGTGCAAGAAGCCTTGGAGGCGGATCCTAGTATCGCCGAAAGTATGGCGCGCGACCTCATTGCCATTGTGGATCGCGACCCTGCCTGTCACTCCCCCTTAGAGCCCCTGCTCTTCTTCAAGGGATTCCACGCCATTTCGACCTATCGCGTCGCTCACTGGCTCTGGAATCAGAACCGCCGTCTCATTGCCCTCCAACTCCAGAGTATTGCGAGCGAGGTGTTCAGTGTGGACATTCACCCGGCGGCTCAGATCGGTTGTGGCATTCTGTTGGACCACGCCACGAGCTGCGTCATCGGTGAAACGGCAATTGTCCGCGACAATGTCTCCATCCTCCACGAGGTCACCTTGGGCGGTACTGGTAAGGATGAAGGCAACCGTCACCCTATCGTGGAATCGGGCGTTCTCATCGGCGCTGGCGCCAAGATCTTAGGTCGCGTAACGATTGGCGAATGCGCCAAGATTGCCGCCTGCTCCGTGGTGCTCACGGACATCCCTCCACACAGCACGGCCGCTGGGGTTCCTGCGATCGTCGTCGGCGACAGCTCAGATCCTACGCCGGCTCTGGACATGAACCAAAAGCTGACCCTTCAATAAGCCCTCAGCCTCTGCGCTCCAGGTCGCTCACAAGAAAGCGCGAGCGAGCAATGAGCTGGGATCAATTTGCCTCTCACTTTGCACTTTTATTTGAGGGGGCGATATGTTATCATGTCGTCGCATGAATTTCGAACTCCTCCAGAAAGCAGCGAACCAAGCGCGAGGTCTGGCCATCGACGCCGTATTCGAATGTAAGTCAGGACACATGGGTCTCCCCATTGGCTGTGCTGAAATTGGGGCAGTACTCTTCGGGGGACTGCTGTCGGTCAACCCAACGGAACCACGTTGGTTGAACCGCGACCGTTTCATTCTGTCTGGTGGCCACGGATCGATGTTCCTTTATGCTTGGTTGCATCTCTCTGGATTTGACCTGAGTTTGGATGACCTGAAGGCTTTCCGTAAGAAGGGTTCTAAGACTCCTGGACACCCTGAATTTGGCGATACTCCTGGCGTGGAATGCACCACGGGTCCTCTGGGCCAAGGGGTCGCTAACTCCGTTGGTTTTGCTCTGTCAGCAAAGCGTGCTGCTGCCCGCTTCAACACGCCTGAACAAACCATCTTCAACCAAACAATTTTCTGCCTGGCTGGCGACGGCTGCCTCCAAGAAGGTGTGGCTCGCGAAGCCATGGCTTTGGCTGCTGTGCTCAAGTTGGACAACTTGGTGTTGATCTACGACTCCAACGACATCACCTTGGATGCTCCTGCTGAACGCACGCAACCAACCAACGCTGATGAAATCTTCCGCGCTATGGGTTGGGAAGTCGAAACCGTTTGCGGTCACGACCTCAACGTCATTGCCAACACGCTGACCCGCTTCAAGAGCGAACGCAACGGCAAGCCGAAGTTGATGATTGCCAAGACGAAGATCGCTAAGGGCGTTCCTGAAGTCGAAGGCAACACCAAGGGCCACGGCGAAGGTGGCGCTAAGTTCTGGCCAGAAGCCCACACCAACTGGGGCTTGCCTGC
>CAYNVM010000098.1:0-4061 GCA_964400645.1 uncultured Akkermansia sp.
GTTTCTATCTGGGCTCCATCGGTGGCCCTGCTGCCATCCTGGCCAAGAACAGCATCAAGAAGGTGGATCTCCTCGAATACCCAGAATTGGGCATGGAAGCCATCTGGAAGATTGAAGTGGAAGATTTCCCCGCCTTCATCCTCGTTGATGACAAGGGCAACGACTTCTTCGCTCAGATCCGTGCCAACTGGCCATGGTCCTGCTGCGGTCACTAATGACCCCAGTCAGCTTGACTTAACGCATTGACTTCAATACCTGCATCGGGATTCCCTCGGTGCAGGTATTTTGTGTACGTCAGTCTAAACGCCCAAGCTCGCTTGACATGGTCCATCAATTGAAGATGATGCTAGGAATGAAACGTCGCCTTCAATTGATGCTCGCATGGAGCTTCTTCGCCGTCCTGACGGCTGTCAGCGTCCCTTCCGTGGTCGCTGCTGAGACGTCGCCTTCCAAGGTGGATCTTTTGGCCTTCAACCGGGTACACGCCGTGTTCAAGGGAACGGAGCACAAACCCTGCATGATGCGCACGGCCTTGTGTCCTGATCGCTGTGGCCATACGCGCGACGTCGCGGTCTTTGAGGTCACCAAATACACGGACTACCAAGCCTGGGGCAAATACGCCGACGGCAAACAGCAGGTCTTTTACCTCAATCTCAACCCCAACGATGCCGAAGATCCTCAGCATCCTGCCATCTTGAACGGCGTCAAAGGACTCACGCCTGGCCAGAAAGTGATCCTTTCCTGGGTGCATCTCTACGTCACGGATCGTGGATGCTCGACGCCCCAACGCCGAGTCCTTGAACTCTCGGCCGAGTAACTCTTCTCCCCAACAAAAAAACACCGACTCTACCACTTGCGGTAAAGTCGGTGTTTTTGTTGAAAGCTCAGAAGTGCTTAGATCACTTGCAGGTTCTTCGCCTGTTCTTCAGTCAACTCAATGCAGTTCCAAGGCAGACCGCACTTGTTGAGTTCGTCCATGAAGGGATCAGGATCGTTCTGTTCCATATTGAAGACACCCTTGCCGGACCACTTGCCTTCCAGGATCATCTTAGCGCCAATCATGGCAGGAACGCCCGTCGTGTAAGAAATAGCCTGTGAACCTACTTCCTTGAAGCATTCTTCGTGGTTGCAGATGTTGTAGATGTAAACAGCCTTAAACTTGCCATCCTTCACACCCGTGATCACGTTGCCGATGCACGTCTTGCCGTGGGTGGTCTTGCCCAAGTCCCCTGGGTTAGGAAGTACGGCCTTCAAGAACTGAAGCGGAATGATTTCAACGCCGTTGTAGATCACGGGATCAATGCGAGTCATGCCGACGTTCTGAAGAACTTCCAAGTGCTTCAGGTAGTTAGGGGAGAAGGACATCCAGAACTGAGCACGGCGAATGGTGGGGATGTGCTTGACCAAGCTCTCCATTTCTTCGTGGTACATGCGGTAGATCTCGTAAGAACCCACACCTTCAGGGCAGGTGAAGCCCTGGTGCTTGCTCATGGGTGGAGTTGGCTGGAAATCGCCATTTTCCCAGTGACGGCATTCAGCGGTGACTTCGCGAATGTTAATTTCTGGGTTGAAGTTAGTGGCAAAAGCTTGGCCGTGGTCGCCACCGTTCACGTCGATGATGTCCAACGTGTGGATTTCGTCAAAGTGATGCTTGAGAGCCCATGCCGTGAACACGTTGGTCACACCTGGGTCAAAGCCTGATCCCAACAGAGCGTAAAGACCTGCGTCCTTGAAGCGGTCTTGGTAAGCCCACTGCCAGGAGTATTCAAACTTAGCAACGTCACGTGGTTCGTAGTTAGCCGTATCCAGGTAATCAACGCCAGCCTTCAAGCAAGCATCCATCAAATGAAGGTCTTGGTAGGGCAGAGCTACGTTAATGAGCAACTTCGGCTTGATCGTCTGAAGCAACTGAGCCGTCGCTTCAACGTCGTCAGCGTCAATGCTATGAGTCGTGATCGTACGACCCGTGCGAGCTTTCACATCATCTGCAATGGCATCACACTTTGACTTAGTTCTGGAAGCCATATGGATGTCCCCGAAGATGTCAGGATGTTGTGCGCACTTATTGGCTACAACGTGGCCGACTCCGCCGGCACCGATAATCAGAACGGTATTCATGATCCTTAACTTTACTCGATAACTAGTAACTGATGGTCTGAAGACGAAGCTCGCTTCGTGACGGGTTCTAACAAAAAATAAATTAAGACAGATTGCAATACTCGAATTGTCGTATTCACCACTGAAACGACGTTCTCAATACAAACTTGCTCCCAATTTTGCTTCACGAATAAGACAACCTATCAAAAAAATGATTGCGGGTTGGGCCTCCTTATCGCTAGTATGCCTCAAAACAGTGTTCTATTCCCAGTGTCTATGACCTTCAAAAATTCTTCTCACCGCTCTTGCTCCCGAGGCTTTACGCTGGTCGAACTTATTGTCGTTGTTGCTATTATAGCCCTCATGCTCGCTCTGGGTGGTAATATGCTTAAAAACGCCGGACAAGGGCAGGGACTTCAAGCTGCCATCCAAATGCTTCAAGATACCATCCGCGAGACTCGCTTAGAAGCAACGGGTAAGTCCACGTGGGCTCGTTTGGTGGTCGTCTCTGATCCCAGTGATACCTCTCCCAGTACCAAGAATTTGCGCCAATTGATCATCATGTACAAGGATCCTACTCGCATGACGAGATCCTCTGACATTGACGATGGCGACTGGAGAATGGCAGGCCGTGGCCGTTACCTTCCTGCTGGCTACTTCATCAGCCCTGAATACAGCACCTTGTTGGCCACCCCTCGTTCCATGAACGATCCTGTTTCGCGCAATCACGCTAAGTTCTCTGAATTGCTCGACAAAATGCGCATTTCCAACAAAGGCAAGTCCGAGGTGTACTACATCGAGTTCGACCCACAAGGCCGCTTGACGGAACCCGGACACGCCACGCGCCTGATTGTCATGGGTGGCCGACCTGATCCTAAGACGATGACAGGCGTCAGCCCATACCCCATTGACCCCAAAACAAAACGCGCTAGCTCCGTTGGCGGCGTGGTGATTTGGCCACGCGGTCACTACAGCCTTTTGAGAACCAACGAGCAGATCTTTGCTCCAGAACCCACAAAAAGATAAGTTCTCGTCACCATTTCCCAACAAGTTAATTCTTCCCAACCATGAAGCTGAATTACCGGAAGGGCTTTACCCTTACTGAAACTGTCTTGGCTATTGGTATTGTCGGCGTCTTGCTCGTCGTCTTCGTGGCCATGTTTTTCCCCGCTCGTCGCTCCGTTCAGGCGGCTCTGACCATCCAAGAATCGGATCGCATCGTCAAAACGCTCGAAGGGGAACTCAACATCGTCCGCCCCTCAGAACGCCCCCAGGGCAATGAACGCATCTCCACGCCCAAGCGCTACGTGAGTGCCTTTGACAAGGCCTTCTACTGGATGATCGCCACCACCTCCCCAGCCAACACCATCTTGGTCTACAACTACCGTGGCGATTTGAACAAGCCCGTGCGTGCTGATGGCACCTACGCTCCTTACACAAGTGGCGTCGGCGTTCCTGGCTCTGGCACCGTTCTTGTTCCTGCCTGCACCTTGGCCGGCAACCGCGAACGCTGGGAAGACTTCAAGGCCTTGGTTGGCCCTGTCTTTGCCGTGCGCATGACCCAATTGGTCGTCGATAAGAAATCCAACAACTTCCGCTACGTCCTTTCTCCTAACCCAGGTCACATCAGCAACCCCTACAACTTCAAGGATCGCGTGACCAAGCCTGAATATTACGTCTACGACACGAGCGATAAGAATACTCCTGCATGGGGCGCTGAAGTGATGTACTACGCTGAATTCTTCCAGTTAAACTCTCCTTCACCCGAACGCTTGGCCGGCATGAAGTGGGAACAGTTGAAACAACCTGTCTTCTCGCGCAACCTCGCTTTCCGTCGCTAATTAACGACCGAGTTTATCTGTAGACATCAATTGAACTAACATCATGAAGTTTTCCGTTAAACATTTCGCACATCGGGGGTTCACTCTCGTTGAATTGATGGCCGCCATGGCTATCACGAGTAT
>CAYNVM010000099.1:0-4052 GCA_964400645.1 uncultured Akkermansia sp.
TCAAACCAGCAGCTCCTGCACCTAAAGCAAAGTCGAAGGCATCGAAGACCTCTTCTAAGTCGACCAACCAGAAGGCTGTTGTCGCCAAGGCAAAAGCTGCTCCTAAGTCTCCAGCACCTAAGGCTAAGAAGACCACTTCAACCAAGGAGGTGAAGCCCACCAAAGCCAAGGCAACAAAGACTCCTAAGGCTGTGGCTAGTCCCAAGGCTGCTCCAGTAGCTAAGGCAACGAAAGGTAAAGCATCCAAGACGGAGGCCGCACCTAGCAAGAAAGCTCCTGCCAAGAAGCCAGTGAGCAAGAAGACTGCTCCTGCTAAGGCGGAAAACAAGGCTGAAGCCAAAAAGCCTGTGAAGGTTGAAAAGAAGGCCGCTCCAAAGACGACCAAAAAGACCCCAGCTCCTGCACCCAAGGCAAAGAAAGCCGCTCCAACCAAGACTGAAAATAAGGCGGAAGCCAAGAAACCCGTCAAGGTGGAGAAAAAGGCTCCGAAGACTCCTGCCAAGCCAGCGGCTCCTGCCCCTAAGGCTAAGAAGCCGGCTACTAAGGCCACTGCATCCAAGACCAAAAAGGCTGAAACCAAGCCTGAAGCTCCTAAGCCCGTTGCCGATCAGGTGTCTGCACCTAAGAAACCAGGGATTCCTCCTGTGGTCGCTCAACTCGTTGCACAGTTGAAGAAAGACAAGGAATGGCAGAAGTTTGTGAAGACGCAGCGCCAGCATTTGCTTGATTTGAGAGACCGAATCCTCGATGCCGGTCACTCCGCCAAGGAAATTTTGAAGGCTCATCCCGAAGGCAGTGAAGCCTCTGGGTCAGGAGAACACCAAGGTGATGCAGGGAGTAGTGCCTACGACCGAGATTTTGCCTTAGAGATGATTTCCAAGGATCAGGATGCTCTTGCTGAAATTGAAGCCGCCTTGAAGCGAATCGATGACGGAACCTATGGAATTTGCCAGATGTCCTTCAAGCTGATTCCCAAGTTGCGCTTGGAAGCCATTCCTCATGCACGTCTGAGTGTTGAATGCCAATCTCAATGGGAAAAGGAAAAGGGACGCGCTGTCAAATTCCGTGGGAAAGACGCCATCGGATTCATGGCAGGTGCACAAAATGACTCAGAATTGACAGTTTCACTTGACGAAGACGAGGAATAGAGTATAAGCACCTTTCCCGAAACTTATTCTATCATGCCAAGAGACATTATTATCCTCGAATGCACCGAGGCCAAAGCCGAAGGTAAGCCTGCATCTCGTTACGTAACCACGCGCAACAAGAAGAGCCAACGTACGCCTGGTCGTCTGGAAAAGATCAAGTTCAATCCTTTCCTGAAGCGTCGCACTCTTCACCGTGAAGTTCGTTAATAGCGCGTTATAAAACCTAACGATTTATTTGATTTACTATGTCTACAGAACCTAAGACTGTTGAACGTCGTATTCGTTTTCGTCGCTGCAATCGTTCGATGCCCCGTCGTCGTCACGATATCCCCGTCGATCAGATTGATTTTCTGAATCCTGAATTCCTGGCCAAGTTCACCTCTGAAACGGGCAAGATCCTTCCTCGTCGAGTAACTGGTGTTTCCGCTAAGTTGCACCGCAAGATCACTCGTGAAATCAGAAGGTCTCGTGCAGTCAATCTGCTCCCCTAAGCCTTTTCTGGTGAACTTTCGGTAATTTATTTGTCTTGATAGGCGGGAGTTTGTCCAAAACCCGGGCAAACTCCCGTTTTACATCATGCGTGGAGGTAACGATATGCAGGATTTGAAGGATACGCAGTCTGAGAAAGACACTCGTAATATTTCGATTGATCGCGTCGGTGTCAAAGGCGTGCGTTATCCCATTGTAGTCAAAGACAAAGAGAACCGTAGTCAATCCACTGTTGCTCTCGTTTCCCTGGCCGTGGATTTGCCGAAAGAATTTAAGGGAACACACATGAGTAGGTTCTTGGAGGTTTTGCACAACCACGGACCTGCGCTAGACGTACATACCGCAGTAGCCATCCCGAAGGAGCTGTTGAATCGTTTGAAGGCGACTCGCTCTCATGTCGAGATGGAATTTCCATTTTTCCGGTCAAAGGCGGCACCCGTGACAGGGAGGATGGGGATGATGGACTATCAGGTCCGATTTGAAATGGAAGCTGAGGATGGTCTGCTAACTGACTTTATTTTAACGGTCAAGGTGCCAGTGACAACGCTCTGTCCTTGTTCTAAGGCCATGAGTGAGAAGGGGGCTCACAATCAAAGAGGGATTGTGACCTATTCTGTCCGTTTTGCTGCTCGTCCCGTGTGGATTGAGGATTTGATTGACCTCGTTGAATCATGCGCCAGTTGTGGCGTGTACAGCATTCTGAAACGTCCTGACGAGAAATGGGTGACGGACAAGGCGTACGATAATCCTGTCTTTGTTGAGGACTTAGTGCGCAATGTGGCCATGAAGACAGAACAGCATTCTGCCTTCAGTTGGTACCGAGTGGAAGCCGAGAACTTTGAGTCGATCCACAATCATCAGGCCTATGCAATGATTGAGCGAGACCTCAGCAACAACTGAGAGACACAATGTTTGTGGCAATCACTTCTCTTTTGAGTATTTTACTAGCAGTCGTGATTACTGCGTATGGGCTCATTCGACTCGCTCAGCATCAAGATATAACGAAGTTTCTCCGCTATGGGATGCTCGTGTTGTTTCTGGTGCAGACAATATGTCTTGTTGCACGGGGAATAGAGAGTGGCAGTTGCCCCCTCCTCGATCGAGCGGATATCTATTACTTCCTCGGTTGGTCTCTTAACTTCTTTTTCCTGCTTTTGGGCAGATCGTATCGGATGTCTGTGTTGGGCGGTTTGACCGCTCCTGCCGTTTTGATTTGTTGCCTCGTCTCATGGTTCGCCGGACTCAATGCCACCTCAGCTTCAGGCGCACCGTTGTTCCAACAAGCCACATCGTCTTCTTGGCTCATCTGGCATGTCGCCTTGGTTTTGATGGGCTATGGCGCCTTAGGATTGTCAGCCCTCTCGGGAATCGTTTTCTTGGTGCAGAGCCGGTTAATGAAACGCGGTTTACTCACAGGACTTTGCCGTAGTTTGCCACCGATTCGTACGTTGCAATCGTCAGCCATTCGTCTGATTGATATCGGCCTTATTTTTGTCATTGCCGCCCAAGTCTGCGCCTTCAGCATTGGCGAGGGAATTCCCGTGGCCAAGTGGGTGCTCGCTATGTTGTCGAGTGCCGGTTATTTGCTTGTTGTCTTGGTGGCCTATACGCGCGGAATTCCTGGGCGCATGTTAGCTTGGGCGACCGTGTTGCTCTATTGTCTCTCTCTCCTCGTATTTAGTGCTCTCAAATGACTCCGTATTGTTTAGGTCTGAATTACCGCACGGCACCCGTTGATATTCGGGAGTGCTTTGCTGTGCCGAAGGCTCGACTAGGAGAGGCAGGGCAAAACTTACTGAAGGCGTCCCCATCCGTGGCGCAGTGTGTGTTGCTGTCCACATGCAACCGCATGGAAGTCTATTATTGGACCGAGCACGCTGAGTTGGCTGAAAGAGAAATCCGCCAATATTTCTTGGATCGTTCCACGGAAGCCCGGGCAGAGACTCATCTCTACACTTACTCGGGGATGGATGCCTTGCGACATCTGTGCCGAGTCCTGAGCGGACTGGATTCCATGGTGTTGGGCGAAACGGAGATTTTCGGGCAGGTGAAGGATGCCTACCGCATTGCGCTCGAATCTGGTCTGACTGGAGGTGATGCCAATAAAGCGTTCCAACATGCCTTCAGCATAGGGAAGAAAGTCCGCCGTGAAACGAGCATTCAGGTCGGTGCCACCTCCGTGGGATCTGTCGCCGTAGAACTCGCTGAACAAGTCTTCGGGGATTTGGATGGCTCCAATGTCCTGATTTTGGGCGCTGGCGAGATGAGTCGCGTGACGGCTCAATCCCTGAAATCACGTGGAGCTAAGAGTATTTTTGTCGCCAATCGTACCCACGAGCGAGCCTTGGAACTGGCCGCAATGGTGGGGGGAGAAGCCATTCACTATGAGGAGTGGATCGATTATCTCTGCAATAT
>CAYNVM010000100.1:0-4016 GCA_964400645.1 uncultured Akkermansia sp.
CCCTTCCTATGAAACAGCTGACAATTGGCTACACCCTTGGCGACCAAGCAGGCATCGGTCCTGAAGTCATTGAGCAAGCGCTCCAGTCCAACCGACTTTCAGACGCCGTTCGTTATGTCCTCATCGGAGAACGACTCCACTTTCCCCAAGGCAAAGCCTCCCTTGAGTCCGCAAAAGCCGCCTTTGATCACCTTGAACTAGCAGCGCAAGCCTTAGCCTCGGGCGACATCGATGGTCTTGTGACCGCACCCGTCTGCAAAGAAACCCTCCACGACGTCGGCTTCACCTGGCCCGGGCAAACCGAATTCTTCGCCGACCGCTTGGGCGTCACGAACTTTGCCATGTGCTTGTCTGGCCCCCACCTCACCGTAGGTCTTGCCACCACGCACGTCGCCGTCAACCAAGTAGCATCCCTGCTCACCATTCCTGAGCTCGTGCGCATCGGTGAACTTCTCGCCAACTTCAGCCGTCAAAAAGGCATCAGTCGACCACGTATTGCCCTAGCCGCCCTCAATCCCCATGCCGGCGAACACGGCGCCTTCGGCCACGAAGATGAACAAATCATCCGCCCCGCCGTCGAGCAACTCCAAGCACAATGTCCGTGGGCAGAATTCTCAGGTCCTGCCGTCCCCGACACCGTCTATCGCGATGCGGTGGAAGGCGCCTATGACGCCATTCTCTCCCCCTTCCACGACCAAGGGCTCATTCCCCTCAAGCTCATCGATTTCAACGATGCGGTCAACATCACCTTGGGCTTACCGCGCCCCCGAGTCAGCCCCGATCACGGCACCGCCTTCAACATCGCAGGACAAGGCAAAGCGGATCCTTCCAGCACCATTCGTGCCTTCGAGGTAGCCACACAGGTCGCCGCCTCCATCAAGCAACTTCATTAAACAAACAACGGCAAGGACCTCATTCGTCCTTGCCGTTGTTGTTTTCACTGAAAGAGCGTCTTAGACCTCAACAACTGCCCCAGGAGAAGCAATAAATGTTTCCCCGTGGAAATCAGGGCAATCGGTGTGCAAGGCATCCTCAATGGCGTGGTTGGCCTTTGGTTCGCCGTGAACCAAGAAGACATGGCTTTGCTTGCCGCCCATATTATTGAAGTAACGCAACAACTCGTCGTGGTCCGCGTGGCCTGAGAAGGAATCCATATCATCGACATGAGCCTTCACCTTGTACTGCTTGCCCAGAATCGGGACTTCCTTCCACCCATCCACAATCTTACGGCCCAAGGTATATTCAGCGCAGTAGCCGACAAACAGAACCGTATTCTTCGGATTGCCGATGTTGTTCGCCAAGTGGTGCAAGATACGACCAGCTTCGCACATGCCCGATGCCGAAATGATGATCCCTTGGCAGGTCATCTTGTTGAGAGCCTGAGATTCCGTGACAGAACGGATCAGGCGCAAGTGCTCGAAACCAAAGGGATCGCGTTCCCTGAACAAGAAATCGTACACCTCCTTGTTAAAACATTCCGGGTGTAACCTAAAGATCTCCGTAGCGCTGACAGCCATGGGGCTATCCACATACACCGGGATCTGCGGCAAGGCCCCTTCGTGGTACGCCTTATTGAGCAAATACAGGAGCTGTTGCGTTCTTTCCACAGCGAAGGCTGGGATGTAAATACTGCCACCACGAGCCAAGGCATCCTTGATGCACTTGCGGAAGGTCTCATCGTCACGGGAAGGCGCATCATGGTGACGGCCACCATAGGTCGTTTCCATGATCAGAATGTCCACATCCGGCACGGTCACAGGATCGCGCAGCAACTCGTTGTCGCCACGGCCCACGTCACCTGAGAAGAGCAAACGCTTCTTCTTGCCGCCGTCCTCCTTATCGATGATGTCCAAACACACCTGAGCCGATCCCAGAATGTGGCCTGCATCGTAGAAGGTCAGCGTCACCCCATCGGCAATCATCATGGGGCGTTCATAGTTCATATTCACGAACAAGCGCGTGCACATCTCGGCATCCTGCTCCGTATAAATCGGCTCCGCCTTGGGACCTTTGATCCCATTGCGCAGGTTCATCTTGTTCACGAAAGCACAGTCATGTTCTTGGATGCGCGCCGCATCGGGCAACATAATCTGACACAAGTCACGGGTCGCATACGTGCAATAAATATTCCCCGTAAATCCTCGCTTAACTAAATTAGGTAAATTCCCTGAGTGGTCAATGTGTGCGTGAGACAGAACCGCACAATCTATTGTCTTTGGATCAAAATACGGAAAGTCTCGGTTGATGCGCAGAGATTCTTCACGGCGCCCCTGGTACATGCCGCAATCGAGCAAAATTCGACTTCCATTTACTTCGAGCAAATGCTGTGAGCCAGTCGTCACTCCAGCTGCTCCACAAAATTTGATCTTCATCGTTATTATTTTAGCTCTCTTACCTAAAGTTTCAAGAGATCTCTGCTTCTTTTCCTCCACATTTTTGTCACCATCCTCACCCCCATGGAACCGCATGACAAAAATTTAGAATCATTTTTACTTGCTTATTTTTAGAATGACTATAAATTCCATCTCGATGCAAAAAACCGTAGAAAACCTCAAGGCCGCCATCACTGGCGAATCCACAGCAGCAACGAAGTACGCAGCCTACGCCGTCAAGGCAGGCAAGGAAGGCTATCCACTCATTCAGAAGTTGTTTGAAGCCGCCTCCAAGGCTGAGTCCATTCACGCTGTCAACCACAACAAGGTCCTTGAAAAGTTAGGCGCCAAGATGCCCGTCCTGAACATCCAACTGGAAGTTGGCACCACGGCAGAAAACCTCAAGGATGCCATCGCAGGGGAAACCCATGAATTCGAAGCCATGTACCCAGAATTCATCGCTGTGGCTGAAGAAGAAGGCCAAAAGGCAGCGGTTCGTTCCTTCACCTGGGCCACTGAAGCAGAAAAAGAACACGCAAATTTCTATGCTGTCGCACTTAAAGCTTTAGAAACAGGTGACATGAGTGTATTACCAAAGCAATACTACATCTGCCTTACCTGCGGAGACACCTTCAACTCACTCGAAGGCGTCGAAGCCTGCCCCCTTTGTGGAGTCAAAGCCGACAAGTTTCTTGTCATTGGCTAAACTATAGGAATACATAGAAATTGGATAGGCACCCGACGATACCGGTTGGGTGCCTATTTTTCATTAAGACACGGATCCTCCTTTGATTTTCTTGACGTTGGTTCACCCTGGAACTATCTGGAAAATCCCTGCTCTCCTTCGCCATCTATGCGCACGACTCCCCGACGTCATTCACTCAAGATCCTCCTCTGGATCTGTTCCTGCATGATGCTCCTGATGATAGGAGTCTTGGCCTGGGGATACTTCGGCTCACTCCGCATAGGCGTTACCACGTATGACATTTTCCTCCCCGAATGGGCAGGCACGGACAAGAACATGACAGTCCTGCTGGTGTCAGATCCCCACTTCCGCCCCAACGGATCGCCCGACACCTTCACTGACGCCGACGTCCAAGACCTGATCACCAAGATCAACCAATGCCAAGCCGACGTCGTTCTCCTACTCGGGGACTACACCTACGGCAAGTCCACAGAGACAGCCATGAATCCCAACGCCTACGCTCGTCTCCTGGCCCAGTCCATCCGCAGTCCTCACATCTACGCCGTTCTGGGGAATCATGACACCTGGTACGGCAGAGAAACCATTACAGAAGCCTTCAACAACGCCAACATCCGCGTGCTCGAAGGACAAACCGCCTTTGCCACAGACAAGACAGGCCAAGCCGAAATACAGATCATGGGCGTGCCTGACATCTATACCATGGGCGCCGATGCCGTCACAAAGAGCCTCCTGCCCCGACGCGACGCCCAAACGCCCGTCATCATCATGTCCCACGGACCTGCTGCCGACAGCATTCTGCCCCATGACGCCAATCTCGTCGTCTGCGGACACACCCACGGAGGACAACTCTGCCTCCCCGGCGGATACCCCATCATCCAACCCTTCGACATCACTCCCCCTGAAGAACTCCGGCAAGGACTCTTCCCCCGCTCCAACGG
>CAYNVM010000101.1:0-4014 GCA_964400645.1 uncultured Akkermansia sp.
ATCCGAGAACATCTTTTGCGTTGCCGATGCCGAGATGGACCAGTACTTGGACGGCGTGAGGGCAGCCCAGGATTTGGATACATTGCGGAGCAATTTATACGGAGTGCAGAGAAAGATTCAGGATTTAGCCCTATGGATTCCGGGGTGGAAAGATCCCTTTGCGCGGTTAGCGTATTGGAGATGGGTGCAGTGGCCGAAGTCCGAGTGGACGAACTTTTCCGTGCCGAATGCGTACAACCCCTTAGAGAGCCATCTTTATTGGATCGACACGCAAGAGCAGAAGCAAGTGAACGAGGCGCGCCACCAAGGAATTGAATATCCCGAGGTAGAAGAAACAATTTATCCAGGTGAACTAATCAAATTACCTAAGGAATAGACTTAAATCAATATGGCAACAGACAAGTAAGTACAACAGCATCTATAGATTGAATAATGTTGGGAGATAAAAGAACATTCTTTTCACTTGGAAATTGCCAAACTTGTGTAGAATAGAGACATCAAAGAAGCGAGAATCGCTTCAAACAACCTCCCACCACCTCTTTTTATGTCCGAACTCAAAACACTTGCTCAGAAATCTCTTCAAGATCTTCTAGATTCGCTGGGCTTTGTAGGAACTATTGAAATAGAAGAGGAAACAAGCGGCATCTGTTTACAGATAACGTCTGAAGATGCTCGATTTTTAATTGGCGAGGATGGGACTCGCTTGGACCACCTACAGTATCTCGTGAATCGCATGATTCAACATACGGATCCTGAGGCACCACGAGTCAAGGTCGACTGCGATCACTATCGTCAGCGCACGGAAAAGAAGTTAATCGACAAAGCCTTATCATTTGCGAAGCGCGTTATTGAGACAGGCAAGCCGATGAGACTTCATCCGCTGAATGCGTATCATCGTCGATTGGTGCACAATGCATTAAAAGACGTGAAGGGAGTGGCCACTGAGTCTGAGGAAGGAAGTGGACGTTACAAGCGCATTACGATTCGTCCGCGATAAATTCATGAAAGCCATATCCTTGGGCCTCAGTCTTGCGGCCCTCATAGCGACAGCTTCAGGTGAGATTGTGGATACGCCCATGAAGGCGCGTTCGCGAGCCCTGGTGGAGCATGGCGACGTGCTGTACGTTTACACGACCGAGAAGGCGAGTCCCGAGGTGAAGCAATTTGTGCAGGGTTTGCGCGAACAAGGGGGGATTCGGGCAACAACCGAGCGACCGATTTTGACGTGCATTGTCGACCTGCCGACACGCGGGGTGAAGCCCGGGATGGCGGTGGAATACAACACCGTTGTGCAGGCGGCTCGCCACGGAGTGAGTTCCGTGCCGACCTTTGTGCTGTGTGACCGGATGAACAAACCGTATTTTAGTCACACAGGGTTACCGGCCGATCTGGCTGAGCGGAACGAACTCATGCAACAGCTAGAGGGAGCCGTTCAGCAGTGGGACGACTTCGATCAGACGATCAAAGCCCTGACCGACGAGGTCAAAAAGGGGCCAGTGACAGAGGCGCAGGTAGAAGCGATTCTCCAGGCGTTGAAAGACGTGCCGGCCGAATCATGGGGCGAGTCCTATCCAGAATTGGTGAAAGCATTGGACAGCGCCGGTTGCCAAGATCCGCAGTTCCTGTTGTCCAAAAAGTTTGAGAGCGTGGCGAGGGTTGAGAAGAAATTTTCAGAACTCCTGACCATGGCGAATCGGGCGTCCGACAAGAAAGCCTGTTTGGAGGCTTTGGCGCAGATGGAAGAGTTTGTGGAATCAGGCGAGCTCGATGTTCACACGAGACAGTGCGTTTTGTTGACCGGGCTGTATCCGCTTCTGGTCAAAGCGCAGCAAGTGAGTTGGGACGGCGTGAATACCCCTGAGAACGAGAGATTCTTCAATCTGTCCATCGAGACCTTAGAAAAGGCGCGCGACCTAGACAAGAATTCCTATTGGGGGAGAGAAGCCCACCGGCTGAGAGAAGAACTGAGGCGCGAGCGCTTGAATGCCGCCAAGTTTGATTGAGAACGGCAACAACGGCATCGGAAGATTTAATGATACAAAAGAGAAGGCAACTACCCGAGCGAGGTAGTTGCCTTCGAAGTTTTTGGATCTGGAAGAGAAGAGCTTAGTGGCTCAATTCTTGGCAGAGGCTGACAATTTCAGGGTTAACGGTGTAGTGTTGACCGGCGACGTTGTCGAGAGTAGCGACTTCGTAGCAGCCATCACGGTAAACCATGATCTTGTTGATGTTGCCATTGTGAAGAGCTTCAACGGCACGGATAGCAAAGCGAGTGCCCATCATGCGGTCTCTAGCGGTAGGCGAGCCACCACGTTGAACGTGGCCGAGGACAGTCAAGCGAGCGTCCATGCCCGTCTTTTCGCCGAGCCATTGGGTGATTTCTTGGGCGCAGCCAAGGCCTTCAGCGACGACAGCGATGATGCAACCGATGCCCGTTTCGATTTGGGGCTTGAGGCGGTTGTAGATGGAATCGAGGTCGTAATTGATTTCAGGGACAAGGCAGATATCAGCGCCACTGCAGATAGCCGTGGTCATAGCCAAGTAACCGCAGCTGCGGCCCATGGTTTCGACGACGAAAGCGCGGTGGTGGGATTGAGCCGTATCGCGGATGGAGTCGATGCAATCCAAGATAACGTTTTGAGCCGTGTCAACGCCAAGGCAGTAGTCCGTGGAAGCGATGTCGTTGTCAATAGTGGCAGGAATACCAGCGAAGGGGATTTCGAAATCGTTGAAGAAGTCGTTCAGAGCCTTGAAGGATCCGTCACCGCCCATGATGATGAGCTTATCGATGCCCTTGGCCTTCAAGTGTTCGTAAGCTTGTTTGCGGTATTCGTATTCGAAGAATCTCTTAGAGCGAGAAGAACGGAGCAAGGTACCACCGCGGTAGATCATTTCGCGGGTCATTTCATTGGTTACCTCTTTGATCTTACCATCGATTAAACCTTCAAGTCCGTCATAGACCACGTAAGGGTGCATATTCAAATGTCGTGCATGGTCGATGGCAGCCTTGACCGCAGGGTTCATCCCAGCAGCATCACCGCCCGAAGTCATAATGGCTATTCCACTCATGGTTTGGATCAGTTAAAGTTTTACCGAGGTGTAAACTATACGAACTGATAAGGAAAGCAAGCATTGAGTGATGAGAATCATCAATTTTGCTCGATTAAGGGGCTATTTTTGTCGCATGATGGGGTTCATGTCCGATATTTCCGAATTAGTGCTTCGAGCAGGTCAAGAATTGGCAGAGAAAGCAGGAGGGTTGACCTTTGGTGCTCCTGTTGCCTTTACCTACAATCCATTGGACTATGCCTGGGATCCTTTTGAACGCTACGTTCGGCGCTACGGCAACAGCAAAAAGAGAGTCCTTTATTTAGGGATGAATCCCGGGCCTTTTGGCATGGCTCAGACGGGCGTTCCCTTTGGAGAAATTGAGGCTGTCCGCGACTGGTTGCAGATCGAAGGAAAGGTCGGACGACCTGCACAGACGCACCCCAAGCGCCCTGTGGAAGGCTTTGCCTGTAAACGATCAGAGGTGAGTGGACGTCGCTTATGGGGGCTCTTCCGCGACATCTACGGGACCGCCGATCAATTTTTTGCGGAATCGTTTGTGGCCAACTATTGTCCCTTGATCTGGATGTCAGAATCAGGGGCGAATGTGACGCCAGACAAATTGCCAGCCGAGACACGCGAGAAAGTGGATGCGATTTGCTTAGCGCACTTGACGCAACTGATTGAGATCCTGCAGCCGAGCATTCTCGTGGGCGTGGGTGCGTATGCCACCGGGAAGTTCAAAGAAACGCTGTCGGCTTTCCCTGGGCAGAAGAAGATTGTGGGGACCCTACTGCATCCGAGCCCAGCGAGTCCCATCGCCAACAAATGTTGGCCGAGTCGGCCCTTGGAACAGCTGAAAGAACTGGGGATAGTGGACGCAAAGGTTCAGTTGCCCGAACCAGAGAAAAAGGTCGCCAAGCCCTTGCAGCAGGAGTTGCCCCTCTAAGTCCTTCTCATAAAAAA
>CAYNVM010000102.1:0-3973 GCA_964400645.1 uncultured Akkermansia sp.
ATACAATCTTCCTGGACGAAGGCTTTGGCACACTTGACTCAGAGAGCCTAGACAAAGTCCTAGCTAGTCTTGAACAACTCAAAGCCTCAGGAAAACTTATTGGCATTATTAGTCACGTTGAGCAATTACGTGAGAGAATTAGTCAAAATATTAGGGTAAGTAAGAAGGGTAACACAGGGATTTCGACGATAGAGCCTCATCCTGCGGTGAGTGTAGGATAGAAGCATTGAACATGTGTTACTATTGAAAGAAAATAAGCTAAGGGTAGACATTATCCTTAGCTTATTTTATCGCTAAAAAGCCAAATAAATAAGGGGATCAATGCCGTGTTTAGTCTTGAATGGCGAGGTGGAATGGTGATAGTAGCCACATGCGTTTTTTCGTCTTGTTAGCATGTCTGACAACAACTCTAGCCTCTGTTAGTTGTCAATCGATGGGAGACAATGAACCTATTTCTAGTGTTCCGCAAAGAGCTCCGATTCCTGTTGCAACACCTGTTCCTGACGAAGAAATTAACAGCTCACTTCCTGCAAATTTTCCCACTCGTCCATTAGCTTTGCCACCTGCTCCTCCGCGTCTTCCAAACTGCGCAAGTGCTTGTGTTATGGATGCTCTTACGGGGCGAGTGATTTATACCCACAATGCTACTCAACGTCGACAAGTCGCTAGTACCCAGAAGTTGTTGACAGCTCTTGTTGTTTTGGATCATGGCCGTCTTGACAACAATGTCGTGATCGAACAGTCCGATACACAAGCTGATCCGACGAAGCTTGGGCTTCGTGCAGGGCAGGTTTATCAGAAACGAGCTCTCTTGCAGGCATTGATGACCCGCAGTTTCAATGACGTGGCCTTAGCGTTGGCTCGCGATACAGGAGGAAGTGTTCCTCGTTTTGTGAACATGATGAATGCCAAGGCTCGTAATATTGGCATGTATAACTCTCACTTCGTCAATCCTAATGGCTTGCCAGCTCCCCAGTATTCGACAGCTATTGATATGGCTCGCTGTGCTTACTTTGCTTATCGCAATCCAGATTTGCGCCATATGGTTGCACAATCGACTTACAATTTTACTTTAGCCAACGGTAGAACAACGACACTCCACAACACAAACAAGCTTTTGCTTAAATATCCTTGGGTCACAGGGATGAAGACTGGTTATACCGTGGCAGCAGGGCGTTGTCTGGTTTCAGCAGGTGGAGTTAATGGCCGTCATGCCATTGTTGTTGTACTGGGATGTAAGCCTTCACTCATTTGGCAAGAATCAGAGAACTTGCTGAAGTGGGCTCTTCAAGTTTAAAGAACTTCCAACAATTTATTTTCTCCCAAGAGGTCAATCTTGCACAGAGCAGGATTGGCCTCTTTCCAATTTCTACGAGCAAGACGTAATAACTTATGAGGGAGTACAACCTTCATTTGAGCCACGTTTTGTCGATGCTCATATTCAACGAGAAGACCTTGTCTGAATGCCTGAAGCGGAGGAAAGGCTACAAGTGATGATTTCTGGTCATCTTTACCAAGAGAACTTCGGCAGAGAAGCCCGTAGGCTCCTAATTCCATAGCACGAGCCTCGATTCCCAAACTAAGGCGTTTGCTTCCGTATTGGTCATCCGCAAGACCAGGGACAAGCAATAAATCAACTCCGCCTGCTTGTCGTAGGAGTACTGAAATTTCAGGGATTTCAACGTCCATGCAGATCAATACGGCAAGACTCCAATCGTAGAGTTTGTAACGTCGAATAACTTGGCCAGCCTGCATGGCTTGTTCACGAGGAGCCAATGCTATCTTTGCTTGGTATGAAATCCCATCTTCTGTCACAATAATGGCTTGGTTGCGAACGTCTCCGTTGGCATCACGCAAAGCAAGCGTTCCTGCAACTAGTATTTGATTGGGAGTTAGTAACGAACTGAAGAGAGGTGCGACGGTTTCTAGGAACTCTGCTTCATCTAACGGTTTTTCAGGTGTACCAATTCCTGCCTTAGACCATAGGTATTCAGGCCAGAGTACAACGGAAGCACCTTCGTTGAAAGTACTCAGGGACTCGTCCCGTACCAAGGTGGCTAAGGACGAGAGATTGAGAACCTCAACTTCAGGGCGAAAGTCTAAAGTACAGGCGATGAGATCGATTGATGAGTGCACAGCAATCTTTATTCAATTGGGACATCCAATTGGCGGAAATAGTCCAAAATCTTGTCAGATTCTTCTTTCGACAGATCCGCATCAGAGAGCCAAAGAACTAGTTTATCTTTGTAAAGGAATAGATAGAACCCTTCTTTAACCAAGACTCGAGAGAATTTATTGAGAGGAATATGTGAAACAGGAACACCTTCATATGAATAATCCAGATGGTCTGGATAGAATTGGTAGATCTTTTCAACATTGTAGGAGGGTTGTCTCTTGTTGGCCTTAACCGTCATGTTGACAAGGTAAGGAACATAGGCAAAAGCTGCGACAAAAGAGACAATGGCACCACCAAGAGCTATCCACGTGAAGAAGGGGAGAGGCGTCTGCAGAAATGAATATATCGTCATGGCGACAAAAAATGTGCCAATACATATATCAAGAGGTAGCTTCCATTTGGGGCGCATCGTTTTGTACCAAACGGTAAACATGCGAGCAACTACCGTATCACTTGGAACTTTCTTAACAATTTTGATCATAGATAGAGGAGGGGTGGTTAGTGTGCGGCAAGCCAGTTATCGCCAGTTTTGGCTTCGACGATCGTTGGCACATTGTGAGGAAGAGGAAGGGCATTGAGCATCTGAGCCTTGATGGAGTCGATGAGGTCCAATTCATCACGATGGAGGTCCACCAGGAGTTCGTCGTGGATTTGAAGGATGAGACGAGATTTTTTACCAAGGAGCAGACGGTGCGTATTGATCATGGATAACTTGATCATTTCAGCAGCAGTCCCCTGAATGGGCGTGTTAATAGCCGTGCGTTCAGCAGCAGACCTAATATTTTTGTTAGCTGACTGGAGATCAGGTAAGTAACGTCGTCGACCACAGAGAGTCTCGGCATAGCCTTTTTCTGTTGCCACGGCAATGAGCTTGTCCATGTACGCTTTGACTCCAGGGAATTGGGCAAAATAACTTTCAATTAGGTCAGAGGCCTCACGTCTTGAACATCCAAGGCGTTGAGAAAGACCAAAGGCCGAAATGCCATAAATGATGCCAAAGTTGACAGTCTTGGCCGCCCGTCGCATATCAGGAGAGACCATGTCTCTTGGGATCCCGTACACTTTAGCAGCCGTTTCAGTGTGAATATCACGGTTCTCTTGGAAAGCCTCAATCATCATTGGATCCCCAGAAAGAGCTGCCATGATGCGGAGCTCAATCTGAGAGTAGTCGGCAGAAAGCAGAACATATTCATCGCTACGAGGGACAAATGCTTGGCGAATGAATTTTCCTTGGTCAGATCGGATGGGAATGTTCTGCAGGTTGGGATCTTGTGAGGCTAGACGTCCCGTTGCTGTGAGCAACTGATGGAATTTGGTGTGTATACGTCCATCCGCAGGGGAAATATATCGAGGCAGGGCATCGAGATAGGTGCTCTTTAGTTTAGAGGCTTCTCGATAGTCCAAAATGTCATTGATGACTGGATGCCGCGAGGCCAAAGCTGACAGCGTTTCTTCGTCCGTGACATACTGGCCACGTTTCGTTTTTTTGGGCTTTTCAACTAATTTGAGTTCACCAAAGAGGAATTCTCCTAGTTGAAGGGGAGAGTTGAGGTTGATGGGGTGTCCTGCAATGACTTCAACGCTAGCTCGCAATTGATCAATGTATTCTCCCATTGTTGAGGAAGCAGCTTCGAGCACTTCAGGGAGGACTCGGACGCCTTCATACTCCATATCAGCAATGACAGGGACGAGAGGCATTTCGATCTTCTGGAAGAGTTCATTCATGCCACTATCGACAAGCATTTGCTTAAGATAAGGAGCCAGTTGGAAAATTAGATCGGCGAATTCGCAGGCTTG
>CAYNVM010000103.1:0-3893 GCA_964400645.1 uncultured Akkermansia sp.
CACCGATATCTTGAGAAACACCCCATCCTGAGTGATAGTAATCAGCTGACATTGCGCACGCTGTATCGACTCACTGAAGAAACCGCTATTTCCGGGTACTGGCGTTGGGAATTAGAGCGTCATCGGATGGAGATTCAAGAACTTAACCTATACAAGAATATGGGGTCCTGGTATTTGGGACTCGGCGTCTATACGCGAAAGAACGGTAATAAGAACGAATTGGGTATTGGATTCAGTTTCACGCTGATGGAAACAGGAACGTACATGCCCTTCAAATTTAACTAATTTTACACGATGACGACTCCTTCTCAATATGTTGATCAACTCCAGTGGCGTTATGCATGTAAGAAATTTGATGCAACCGCTCAATTGAGTTCTGATGAAGTGACAGCCTTGAGAGAGGCACTTCACCTCAGCCCCTCGTCATTAGGGCTTCAGTTATGGCATTTTATTGAGGTGGATACGCCTGAAGTACGTCAGCGCCTCAAAGAAGTCTCGTGGAACCAGTCTCAAATCACGGATGCGGCCAAGTTGTTCGTCTTTTGTGTGAGACGCGATGTTACTGAAGCAGACCTCGACAAGCACATTGCGGAGATGGTGAAGGTGCGAGGTGGTTCTGCCGAAGCGTTGGAGCCTTACAAGCAACGCATGGGCTCGTTGATCTTTTCGAAGAATGATACTGAGAAGCAGGCGTGGTTGGAACGTCAGGTGTACATTGCCTTAGGCTTTTTGATGAGTGCCGCTTCTAACTTAGGCATTGATACCTGCGCCATTGAGGGGATGGAACCCGACAAGTACGACACGATCCTTGGCTTGCAAGAGTCGCCTTATCGCACGTTGTGTGCTTTGGCCGTTGGCCATCGTTCTGCCGATGATGCTTATGCCGCTCAGCTCAAGGTGAGATATCCTTTGGACGAAGTGCTGACTCACCTGTAAGAGCTTTTTGGCAGAGCTTACAGCTTGTCCGCTGAGTCTAGGAAGGCTTGCAGATCGGGAGTCAGTGGTGCTTCCGTATGGACGGTCTCTTCGTCGTAGGGGAACTCGAGCACGCTCGCGTGTAGAGCATGACGGGGCAGGAGCAATTTTTGCTCGAGTTCATCAGTCCAACCCGATTGGACAAAACTCAGGTAACATTGTTCGTCGGGACCATAGATTTTATCCCCGACGATGGGATAGCCCAGATGGGACAGGTGCACTCTGATTTGGTGCGTTCTTCCCGTGATGGGACAACAGCGGATGAGGGAAAAGGGAACTCCGTTTCTGGTAAAGCGTTTGAGGACGTGGAAGTGAGTCGTCGATGGTTTCCCCAGGGGATGAATGCATTGCTTGAGCCAGATCGGACTATCGGCAATTTCCCCTTGGCGTAAGATAGGCTCGTCGCAGGTTTGGGAGTCCCAGGTAGGTTGCCCGTAGACAATGGCCTGGTATTCCTTATGCATCTGGCGGCGTTGGATGGCTTTGCCTAGTTGGCGCGTGGCGCCCTTCGTTTTTGCGATGAGCACCAGACCGCTCGTCTCTCTGTCCAAGCGGTTGATGAGGGCAGGTCTGATGCCCAGAGCCATTTCGTAGCAGAGAAGAGTTTCTACCCCTCTGAGGAGGCAGGGTTCCTCCTTGCCATTGGAAGGGTGGACAATGAGAGGGGCTGATTTTGACACGACGATCCAATCCTCAGACTCCGCAATGACGCTGAATTCAGGAGTGCAAGCAATGACTTCGTCGATCATAGGATGAGTAGCTACTAGACGGAGCTTGGATCAATGGCGATCCATTCCCCTAGGTTGAGTCCCAAATCTGACAGCTGGATTTTTCCAATGGCCGTGCGTTTCAACGTCTCAACGGGAGCACCGACAGCAGCGAGCATTCGGCGGACTTGGTGGTAGCGTCCTTCCTCCAGGGTGATTTCAGCTTCTTGGTCAGAAATAAGGGTGAGCTTGGCCGGCAAACAGGGCGTCTTTTCGCCTTCTAAGACGAGAGATCCACTTTCGAACAGCTCGACAGCCGTCTGAGGAATGGGGGCAGACGTCGTGAGATGATATGTTTTGGCGACGTGGTGCTTCGGGGAAGTGAGTCGATGCAACCACTGGCCGTCATCCGTCAGGAAAATCAGCCCTTCCGTGGCACGATCCAAGCGACCTACCGTCGTGATTTCAGGGTTTCTGGATAGCCAGAGCGGAGGCAAGAGATCATAGATACGTTCACCCTCCTCATCGCTGTGACTGCAGACGACACCTGTCGGCTTGTTGAAAGCCACATAGAGGCCGTCAGGGAACTCGATGGGTTCCCCGTCGACAGTCACATCTTTTGGATCGGCTTTTTGAGAGACGGAAGTTGCGGCAAGTCCTTTGATTTGAACCCTAGATTTCTTCACCCAAGCTGCCGCCTCGCGACGCGAGCAGTATCCAAAACGGGAAAGCAGAGCGTCAATTCGCATGGGCCAGATCATTTTCCTAATCGTAAAGAAAAACAAGATTGAAATGGAGGCTTGAGAGTGATAGAGACGGACAAAAAGCGGATTCACCAGTGGACCCGTTCTGAAGGAGTGTATCTTTCCATCCCCACTTTTTTCTCATTATGGAACTCATTACAGAAGCTCAGCTTAATAGCCAACAAGATGATCTATGGAGAAAGGCTCGCCAAGCCGTAGATATGAACAACTACGACTATGCCGTGAACCTCCTCCTAGCTTTAGTCAAACAACTGCCTGCTTTCTTGGAAGCTCGTAAGGCTCTCCGAGCTGCTTCGATCAAGTTACATCCAACCCCCAAGAAAAAAGGGATGTTTGGTGGGCTCCGCATGACCACGGTCAAGCGTGGCAACGCTCTTTCCTCCTTGGGTAGCCTTGAGGACGAACTTAAGGATGACCCCTTCAATGAAGTCTCCAACGAAGCTCTCTTCCATGCCGCTGAAGAAGTTGGGTTGCCAGATGTTGCAGCTTTTGCTCTTGAGACCGTTCGCGAAGGACATCCAGAAAACAAGAAGTTGCTCCACCTGTTGGCTAGCCATTACATCAGCCGAAACATGCCTTCTGAAGCAGCGGCTGTTTACCATGACATCGTCAAGGTTGATCCTTCTGACTCCATCGCTGTGAAGGGTGAAAAAGACTGCACAGCTCGTGCCTCGATGCAGCAACAGAACTGGGAAAACGCTAAGTCCATGAAGGACGTGATGCGCAATACCTCTGAGGCAGCTTCTTTGGAACAGTCCGACAAGGTGGGGATGACTCGCCAACAAATGGAACAGCGCTTGGCTCAGTTGTCTGCCGTATATGCCCAGAATCAGCAAGATTTGGCCACTGTCCGTGGTATTGCTGGGGTTTACGAACAGATGGAAGAATGGGCTAATGCAGAATCCTTCTTTAGCTATGCCTATTCTTTGAGTAATAACGACGTTTCATTGAAGGCTAAGGCTGCTGAAATGCACGAGAAGGCTCGTTCTTCTCAGCTCGAATCTCTCAAGAAGCAAGCCCAAGCTGATCCCAACAACGCAGAACTTCAGGCTCAGATTGCGGCGTTGACCAACGAACTCGCTCAGGAAATCGTTACCGATTGCCGTGCTCGCGTGGAAGGGAACCCCACGGATCCTCAATTGCGCTTTGAGTTGGGACAAGCCTTGTTCAATGCGGAGAACTTCTCTGAAGCTATTCCTGAATTGCAACGTGCTCGTAACAACCCCTACTATCGTATCAAGGCGATGTTGATGCTTGGTAAGTGTTATGAAGCTAAGGGCATGAACGATATGGCTCTTCGCCAGCTTTCTGAGGCCAACAATGAATTGACGGACATGGATGCCACGAAGTTGGAAATCTTGTACCTCATGGGGATCATTAACGAGAAGCTTGATCGCAAGACGGAAGCCTTGGATTGCTTCAAGGCCATTTACGATTCCAACTACGG
>CAYNVM010000104.1:0-3887 GCA_964400645.1 uncultured Akkermansia sp.
GTCTTGCCTCGACTGAATCAGACGTCTTCTTGGATGACCTCTGTCTCTTATTCCTCATTTGCATCTATAGCTCTCATCGCTGGAGCTGTCTTTGCCTTTTTGCTGTTGAGCCTTTTTGTCGTTAAGAAACGCAAATTCCTAATCTCCTCAGGTATTGTCCTCTCTCTCATCATTTGTGTCACAGCTCTCATCTGCCGTCACTTGTACCCCTCGTTACCTGAGAACGTTGAACCAGGGCAACTGCTTGTGATCACCCAGAAGACTCCTGCCTTCCAGGCAGCGGACAAGTCGAGTAAGTCTGTAATGAACCTCCCGGCCTCGACGCCTCTCATCGTCAAGGCCAAACGTGGTTCATGGTTCTACGCCTCGACCTTCTCTGGCACTCCTG
The DNA here is from genome assembly GCA_964400645.1 of uncultured Akkermansia sp. Classification (GTDB taxonomy): domain Bacteria; phylum Verrucomicrobiota; class Verrucomicrobiia; order Verrucomicrobiales; family Akkermansiaceae; genus Akkermansia. The sequence continues at coordinate 389 of CAYNVM010000104.1, forward strand.
CATGGATCCAAGCCGAGCACGCCCAATTACTCCTTCCCCAAGAATAAGTCTCCACACAAAAGGGAGTTTCCTAGAGAGTAAAATAGGCCACAAGAAAGAAGAGTAAACCACTCCCGAACCAAAGTCCCATAGCCAGGCGACGTTTTCTGTTATTCCAGAGAATCGCAAGCCCGGAAAGATAGGCAATAAGGAGAGCGCAAGCAGCTCCGACGAGAAGGATATTTGAAAAGAGTCCAGTCTTCCCCTTGTGCATCAAGAGAAGCTTGGGATAAACGCCTGGTTCGACAACCTCAACTCTCAGTCGATCGCCATTCGGTTTGAACAGAATGTGAGAAGAAGTGGGCGTTCCCTTAATGGCCATCCCCTTAAATGGTTTCACTGGACCTGAAGGTAGTTCTATGCCTCGAGACTTCAGATCATCACAGGTGGCTGCATATTGTGGACTACTGTCGCTAGGGAATTCATAGACAGCCACAGACGAGGTCCATTGATCACTCACGTGACACAGGTTGAGTACCCCCGTGACAGCACAAACGCAGATCAAAGGAGCAAAAAACAAGCTGAGAGCTAAGTGAAGATGTAAGAAGAGTCGGTTCATCTCGTTTATTTCAAGAATTTGATCGTACAAGGCATCACATAGTTAGTGTCACCATTGATGACCTTAAGGCACTGCATAATGGTAAAAATGGCCCACAATAATGGCACGATCCATATAATCAACCACCCAATCAAAATGAGGGTCAGTACCCCACAAATGATATGTGATAGAGCAAGCCAAATGGTCCATGAAATCTGACTATTCAGAATAGAGCGTCCCGCCCTATCAATAAACTGATCTTTGTCCCGCCACCACAGCCAAACAATAAGAGGAGCAATGATGTTCAGAATAGGAATCGTCCCGATAAATAAGTCAATAAGGGGCGACAATGCCAAAAGGATGGCTGGCGAGGAAACTCTAGGCGATGGATATTGAGACGAGCTCATGACTTCTGCCACTTGTACAGAGCATCACACGTAAAGTCTAGACTTCATCCCTATCGCTGACAGCAATAATGGCCACAATCTCAAATCAAGAAAGAGAGTGGCAGCCCCACCAGGACTCGAACCTAGAAATACTGAACCAAAATCAGGTGTGTTACCAATTACACTATGGGGCTACTCTCTGCTCAGATCGGTTTATCACCAGATCGGCAGTGCACTTAGTGCGGAGAGGAATTAACCACAACTCCTCTCCAATGCCAAGCAAAATCTTATTATTTTTTTATTTAGACTTCCCGAAGTTGTCTCTGCTCCGTAAAATCGGGGACAGCAACAAGCCCTCTCATCCATGGATTATAGTTCTCTCATTGAAAAGCGCCGACAACGTCTAGACGACTTAGAACAAGTCATTTCTCAGCCGGATTTCTTCAATGACCAGGCCAAGGCCTCGGAGACGATGAGAGAACATTCTCATCTGAAAAAATTGATGGAGATTTGGGATGAGCTAAAAAAGGCTGAAGCTGATTTGGAGGGTAACCGTGAGCTCGCTCACGGTGATGATCCTGAAATGGCAGAACTAGCCGAATTAGAGATCCCAGGACTCGAAGAGAAAATCGCCAAGCTGACAGATGAGGTCCAGTACAGTCTTCTTCCTCGGGATACGACGGAAGACAGAGACGCCATTGTGGAAATCCGTGCCGGTACTGGTGGTGATGAAGCATCTCTCTTTGCGGGCGATCTTCTTCGCATGTACGAGCGCTACGCAGAACAACGCAATTGGAAATTTGAAATCATGGAAGCGAGTGCTTCTGATGTAGGTGGCTTCAAAGAAGTTACCTGCCGCATTGCTGGTAGCGAAGTTTTCCGTTACATGAAGTACGAAAGTGGAGTGCACCGCGTTCAGCGTGTTCCTGCAACAGAAACCCAGGGTCGCATTCACACTTCCACGGCAACCGTTGCTGTCCTACCTGAAGCAGAAGAAGTGGATATCGAAATCCGCCCTGAAGACTTGCGCATTGAAACCTGCCGTTCTGGTGGTGCTGGTGGCCAGCACGTGAACCGTACGGAATCTGCTGTGCAAATCTTCCACCTTCCTACGGGCATCATGGTTCGCTGTGAAGAAGAACGAAGCCAAATGAAGAACCGTGATAAGGGGATGAAGATTCTCCGCGCTAAACTTTTCGAAAAGAAGCAACGCGAGGAACATGAAAAATATTCAGCCCAAAGAAGAAGTCTCATCGGTTCTGGGGGCCGCGAAGAAAAAATCCGCACCTACAACTTCCCTCAAAACAGAATGACCGATCACCGCATTGGGTACACTTCTTACAATCTGGAAGGACTTCTTATGGGGGATCTTTCCGAACTGATTGGCATGCTTCAGCACGAAGAAATGCAAGAGCGTTTGGCTGAAGCTGGCTTGGAATAAACCGTTTCTCAGGGATCGACTCATGAAAACACTTCTGGAAGTTTTGACGAGCGGAACGGAGTACTTGGAGAAGCAAGGTTGCGATGATGCAAGATCGACCATGCAGCATCTGATGGCGCATGTGTTACAATGCAACCGAACCTTTCTGTACTCTAACTTTGATCGTCCTATGGCTGAAGCCGAGTTGGCCCAACTGAGAGACATCATCAAGCGTAAAGCTCAAGGTATCCCATTACAACATCTGTTGGGAACAACTGAATTCTTCCGCCGTGAGTTCCTCACGGATCACCGTGCTCTCATCCCTCGCCCTGAGACGGAAGAACTCGTCGAATTTGTGCTGAAATACACGACGGGGACTGATCTGCGAGTCTTAGATATGGGGACAGGGTCTGGTATCATTGGCATCACGCTTGCACTTGAACTCGGAGCACGAGCCAAGGAGGTAGTTCTTGCTGACCTCATGCAACCTGCCTTGGATCTTGCTTTGGAAAACGCCATGCGCCTGGGAGCAAGCGTTTCTACAATTCAGACGGACCTATTCAGTGAATTCCGCCATCGCAGAGAACAAGAAAGCCTAAAGGCAACAGCCCTGTCAGATGATTCTGCTCAGGCTGACACTTCCCTTTCATCTGATGAGCTAGAAGAACAAAAAGTCGCTGAAGAAATGCAGCCGGCAGCCCCTAGCGACACATTCGATCTCATTGTCGCCAACCTCCCTTACATTCCAGACGGAGAGGATCTGCAGGAAGAAGTTAAACACGATCCAGCCTCGGCACTTTTTGGTGGTCCCAAAGGGTGGGAAATCATTGAGCGTTTCTTAACGGAAGCTCCCGATTTCCTTAATCCTGACGGGATGGTTGCTCTTGAAGTGGGTTATGATCAAGGGGATCTTGTAGTCGGTATGATGCAAAAGTTAGGCTATCGTTCCACGGCCGTGCTTAGGGACATGAATGGGATAGCTCGCTTTCCTATGGGCCACTGCCCGAAGAAGTGATTTCCTCTGCAGCATTTAGTTCTTCATTTCTATGGAGCTTGAGCTCACATCTGGTTCTCTGATTTCCTGCGCACAAATCCTTGTCGATGGAGTGTCAGATC
>CAYNVM010000105.1:0-3862 GCA_964400645.1 uncultured Akkermansia sp.
TGGGGGGAGGGGGAGTGAAATCTTGCAATTGTGGGCGGGGCAGAACATAGTTTGGCGCATGAATCGATGGTTGGCATTTGGAATGAGTGCACTTGTCGTCGTGGGTATGAGCAGTTGCGAGGACTCAGAGACGAGGCGTGCCCGGTATTCAGAGAAGAAGCCGGCGCCGCAACCGTTGGAGCGGACATTTACGCCGCCGCCGGCACCTGAGCCTGAGCAGCAGAAGAAGTCGGTGGGACCGGTGATGGTGGAGTATAAGGGAGAGGACATTGTGCAGTTGACGGGTTTGTCAGGGCGCAATGTGTTGCTCGTTTTTTACGCGCCATGGTGTCCGAATTGTGCGAAGTATCGTCAGTCGTTGACGGAGTATGCGCAGAGTCAGCAGGGGGCCAGTTTGGTGGTGACCATTGATGCGGACAAGTATCCGGAATTGGCGCGCGAATATAGTGTGGATGCGGTGCCGAAGACGGTGCTGTATGTGGAGGGAATGCGTTTGCGCGATATGGTGGGGAATGTGAGTGCGGGTCGATTGGCCGGCTTGATCGATGAGACTTTGAGAACAGAGAACTGATAAGATATGCCGATAAGGAGTGACGGAGAAGAGACAAGGAATCGCATCCTTGTTGGGGCTGGGCAGGAGTTTGGTTCGCGTGGTTACAATCGGGTGACCAATCAGGATATCAGCAAGCGGAGTGACGCGAACAGTGCGGCGATCAGCTATTATTTTCGGGATAAGGCAGGGCTGTACCGGGAGACGTGGGCGTTTTTGCAGGCGAGATCGGCGGAGCAGTATACGTATTGGCTGGCGGTGGAATCATGCCAGTTGGACGAGCTGACGTTGGATGAGCTGCGCGAGCGTTTTGAGCGGATTCTGGAGAGCCTGGTTCGCTGGCATGTGGATCCGGACTCGTGGGACAGCGAGATCTTGCGCTACGAGCGGATCGAGCCGACGGGGCTGTTGAATGTGGATCGGGACGTGGTGGAGTATCCGCTGCGAGCCGAGATGCAGAAAGTGTTGGCGTTGGCGATGCAGACGACGACGGATGATCCGATTGTGCTGATGCGGAATGTGGAGATCACGGCGGCGTTGGGGGCGTGTTGCCATGCCAATGGGGCATTTGACGAAGAGTGGTCGGCTGAGGAGCTGTGCAAGTTCATCAGCGAGCCGTTCTTGTACTTGTTCCAGCCGCAGGCGGAGAAAGCCAAAGAGCCGAAGAAACGCGTGCGTCGGCAGGAGGCCGAGTTTGACGACAGTCAGCTGGAATTAGGCGTGACGGACGAAGTGGCGTTTTCGCTGAAGCCAGTGACGGAAGCGGACTTAGATCACATGGCGCGGTTGGAAGAGGCGGCGAAGCAGAAAGCGAAGGAAGAAGAGCAGCTTATGCGCGAGGCCGAGATGAATCGGGCGGAGGAAGAGGATAGTCGGTACTTCCAGGGCGAGTTGTTCTGAGGGAGAACGCTTGAATTTTCTGGGAATTGGCTGTATTTTAGACGGCGTTATGAGCAAAATTTCAGAAGAGATCACCAGTGGGATGAAGACGGCCATGAAGGCCAAGGATACCGTGGCTTTGAACGTGTTGCGTGCGTTGAAGACGGCCATGACCAACGCCTCCATCGAAAAGGGTGGTTTGAATACGCCTTTGGAAGAGGCGGAAGAATTGGCAGTGATCCGCAAGCAGATCAAGCAGCGCGAAGACTCCACGGAGCAATTCCGCAAGGCAGGTCGCGATGATTTGGCTGACAAGGAAGAAGCCGAAATGAACATTTTGAAGGCCTTTTTGCCGGCACCACTGACGGAAGAAGAAGTGGTGGCGATTCTCGATGCCGTGATTGCTGAAACAGGCGCAAGCACCAAGAAAGACATGGGTCGCGTGATGAAGCTGATGCAAGAACGCACGAGCGGTCGCGCGGACGGCAAGACCTTGGCCAAGTTGGTGGGATCACGCTTGAACTGAGTCGGGGCATGGAGCATTGCTCGGCGATCATCGTGGCGGCAGGGTCCTCACGGCGTGCAGGCTTTGACAAGCTGATGGCACGGCTGGGAGGGCGACTTGTGCTGCAGAGGAGTTTGGACGTCTTTTTGGCGAGTCCGCGCGTGGATGAGGTGGTGTTGGTCTGCCCACAGGAGCGCTTCGACCAGCTTGATTTACAGCAGGCGGGGGCGAAGCGCGTGGTGCGCGTGGACGGCGGCTCCGAGCGGCATTTCTCCGTGGCGGCAGGGCTAGAGGCGCTGTCGGACGGGGCGCAGTATGTGGCGATCCACGATGGGGCGCGGCCGTTGTTGCACCCGAAGCAACTGGAGCGGTGTATAGCGGCGCTGAGCGAGCATCCGGCGGTGGCCAGTGCGCATCCGATTGTTGACACATTGAAGCGAGCGGATGATAATGGACGAACGCTTGGTCATGGCGTGGATCGCAGTCATTTGTGGGCGATGGAAACGCCGCAGATCTTTGATCTGACGATGTTGCGACGCGCTTATGACAAAGTGATGAGTTCGGGATCATTGGTGACGGACGAGGTGTCAGCGATGGAGACGATAGGGTGCTCCACGTACCTGGTGCGGAATCCATATCCCAACAACAAAATAACGCTACCGGAAGACATTGCGATTGCGGAGGCCTTGTTGCCTTTGAGCGTGGGTGAATGACGGTGGAGAAACTTCAGGAAGGAGTTACTACTGCAAAGAAGAATGTGTTGATTGTGGGGTCTGGCTATTTGGGCGAGGCGCTCGATTGGGATCTGACGGATCACGAGTACTCGGTCACATTGGCGGATTTACACCCTCATCAGGAGAACTGTTTGCCGGTGGATGTCCGGGACGGTTCGTCCGTGGCGGCGCTTGCCCAGCAGGTGGAGGTGCCGGACGTGGTCGTGCTGTCGGTCAGCACGGCCGGGGGCGATGAGGGGGCGTACAAGCAGCTGTATTTGGACGGCACGAAGCACGTCCTGCAGCATTTCCCGCAATCGCAGCTGTGTCTGTGCTCTAGCACGTCGGTCTATGGGGTGGATGACGGCAGTTGGGTGACGGAAGCTCACTCGGTGAATCCATTCACGCCCAAGGGCGAGATCTTGCATGAGGCGGAGAAGCTGGTGATGAAAGCCGGTGGGCTGGTGGCACGCCTCTCTGCGATGTATGGTCCTGAGCGCTGTGAGCTGTTGACACGCTTTTTGGGCAAAGGGCAGGCGCTGAGGGGAGACAGGCACCGATGGCTCAACTACATTCATCGCGACGACGTGGCGTTGGCGATTCGCACGCTGATCGAGCGAGGCGAAGCGGGATCGTGCTACAATGTGACGGATCAGACGCCGATGCAGATGGATGAGATTTACGCTTACATTTGCGCGATATGCGAGTTAGAGATGCCGACCTTTGAGGAGATCCGGGCGACGGATCGTCGGGGGCATTCGAACAAGCGCGTCTCGTGCGAGCGGCTGCTGTCGCTGGGTTGGGAGCCATTGTTCCCGGGCTTTCAGGACGGCGTTCATCACTTGCTTTGCGAGTGGGATAATCAGCACCCAGGTTTCTTTAATATCACGGCATAATGGATAGCAAACTCTACATTTCTCCTTATTTGATTATGATTGCGGCGCTGTCTGCGTTCTTTATTTGGAATAAGGAGGTGGAAACGGACAAGGTCAATGAGGAACTGGCGCGGATGGATGGCATTGTGAGCCATGAGATGTCTAAGAAGGCGCCGGGCGAGCGGTTTTTGTTGGTGGATGTCCGTGGGGCGGGTGAGTATGCTGCTGGGCATTGCAAGGGGGCGATCAATATCCCCTATGAGTCGATTGCGCACGATTTTCCGGTGATGCGGCTTCCGTTGGATTCGCTGGTGTATGTGTATTGCCAGACGGGCAAGCG
>CAYNVM010000106.1:0-3685 GCA_964400645.1 uncultured Akkermansia sp.
AGTGATGCAGGAAGGATCTTTAGCAGTTCGCGGTATTTGGCAACTGTGCGACGTGCTATTTGAATGCCAAGCCGATTTAGTTCTTTGGTAAGGGCGGCATCGCTATAAGGCTTAGCCGGTGATTCAGATGCAATGAGATCGCGCATGATAGATTGCACAGCTTCAGGAGCGAGGGCTGAATCAGAGAGGGAAGGTGAGTCTGTGTTTTGACTCGTAGGCGTGGGTGAAACTGTGGAAATAGCCGTCGAGAAGAAGCTTCTGAGTTCTTTGCATCCCCACTTCGACCTGATAAATTTTCCACTTACAGCACGAGATACCGTGGAAATATGAATACCCAGTTCGTCAGCTACAGATTCCATACCAAGGGGAGCTAGCGATTTGGGACCGTGAAGAAAGTATTCCAACTGTTTGCGGACAATAACTCTCGCAATACGCAAAATGGTTTCTTGGCGTTGACTAATTGCCTGAATGAGTTCACGGCCCTCACGAATGCTTTTCTTGAGATAGGCCAGAAGCTCAGGAGATCCAGCTCCTTCGGCATAGGTTTCTTTGTAGGCGCTGTTGAGTTTTAACTTGGGAACATAGCGATTAGTGAGAGTCACTTCTACAGAGCCATCTGGCTGTTCCTCTGCTATCAGATCAGGCACAATCTCTAGATTCGTATCTTCACCAAAGTCCGCTCCTGGGTTGGGTGAAAGGCGAGTGATGCGTTCCAGGGCTACTCGAATGTCATCTAACGAGGCTCCCAATTTCGTAGCAGCATCCTCATACTTGTGCTTGGCTAGTTCTGTCCAACATTTGCTCACTAGTTCCGTTGTTAGTGAACGTTTCTCGCCAGAGCGGTCCAACTGAATGAGCAAACAATCTTGTAAATCCCTGGCCCCAACCCCAGGGGGATCTAATGAACGCAGGGCCTGTAACGCCTCGTGATAGACCTGCATGGGAATGCCAAGATCTTCCTCCACAGATTCAGGGGGCGTTGCAAAATACCCCCGTTCATCTAATAGGTCGATCAACGCTAAAAGAGCACGTTCAACTTGAGGGGCTAAGCCCTCTTGAAATGCTTGTTCTTGCAGGTGTTCTGCTAGTGTTGCGGTGTGTGAAATGCTCTCCAACTGGTGGTCGTGGCGTGCTAATGCTTCAGCATCCCACACCTTAGACTCTGTAGGGAGCCCATCCCAACCTTCTGTTGATGAATCCCAGTCGTTGCCATCATCTGTGTCCAGACGAGCTTCTGGCGCCATCTGAGAGGTCCAGTCGTCATCGAGTTCGGAGTCACTCGCATCATCTCTGGAACTATCCTCAGAGGTATTCAGCTGAGCCAACTCTTCGGGGCGTTCTTCATCCAGAACGGGGTTAGACTCCAGAGCCTGTTGGACGATGTCGCGCAATTCGAGCGCATTAGCTTGCAGGACATTGACTCCCAACTGCATTGTCGCAGTGGCGACCATGCGTTGGTTCAACCCCTGTTGCAAGGAAGGCTCGCTCATGACTGCATCACATTATTCAGCACTCGACGTCCTATGTCTCTTCAGGAACAGTTTTGCGGCATCAAGATAAGCCTTGGCTGCGATTCCACTAGGGTCGTGTTCAAAAATGGTGCGACCAAAGCTAGGAGCTTCACCCAGGCGAATTGACCGAGGAATGACCGTAGAATACAGCGTATCAGGGAGGTACTGTTGGACCTGATCCACTACTTGACGAGAAAGGTTTGTTCGAGCATCAAACATCGTCATCAGCACACCTTCATGCTTCAGCGAAGGATTTACGCCAGAAACGCAAATTTCCGTGATGACACGAATGATCTTGGCCAACCCTTCTAGGCCAAACCATTCGCATTGCAACGGTGTGAGAATTTCATCGCTAGCTGCCAACGACGACGTCATGAGAACTCCTAAAGACGGAGGCGTATCCAAGATACAGTAGTCGTATAAATGATTATCCTTGATAGGAGCTAATACCTCGCGGAGCTGAGTTAAATGATTCCCCGTGCGAGCTAATTCAATTTCCACCCCAGCCAAATCCATATTGGAGGGGATAATAGACAAATTCTTGCGTCCAGAAGGAAGAATACATTCCGTAGCAGCGACCTCACCCAAGAGAGGTCTATACAGACTAATGTGATCGGGAGCTTCAATGCCAAGACCACTGGTCGCATTGGCTTGCGGATCGAGGTCGATCAACAAAACCTTCTTTTTGAGTTGAGCAAGGGCAGCAGCTAGGTTGATGGCAGTGGTTGTTTTCCCAACTCCACCCTTCTGGTTGGCGATGGCAATGATTTTCATGAAATGATGCTTTTATTCTGACGTAGCAAGCGCCCTAGGGCAAGCTTTGCTTGCTCAGGATAGCTGTCTGTATGCTACGCAATGAAATCAAATGTACCACAGGGTGGATATAGTTTTGTTGTCTGGACAAGTTAAGATCCTTTGACCATAGTTTATGCTTCACAAAAAACTTAGACCTATGGATTTTCAACTGAGTAGCTATCTCCGCCAGTTCCCCGATGAAAATGGATATTTTGGACCTTATGGTGGCATGCATTTGCCTGAAGAATTGATCCCTGCTTTCAAGGAAATTGCGGAGGCGTATCAGGCTATCGCCCATTCGGCTAGGTTTATTAACGAACTACGTCGCATCCGCACTCAATTCCAAGGCCGTCCCACACCTGTCTACCACTGCGAGAGATTATCTCGTATGTTGGGGGCTTGCCAATTGTACTTAAAGCGCGAGGATCTGAATCACACGGGAGCTCACAAACTGAATCACTGTATGGGTGAGGGCTTGCTCGCCAAGTACATGGGCAAGAAAAAGCTCATCGCGGAAACGGGAGCAGGGCAGCATGGCGTGGCTTTGGCAACGGCCGCTGCTTTCTTTGGGTTGGAGTGTGAAGTCCATATGGGGGCTGTTGATATTGCTAAACAGGCACCTAATGTGACCCGTATGAAGATTCTGGGAGCTAAGGTCATTTCTGTTACTGAAGGCAATGCAACGCTCAAAGAAGCTGTCGACTCTGCCTTCCGTTCATATTTACAGAGCTACGATGAATCAATCTACTGTATCGGATCCGTCGTAGGACCTCACCCTTTCCCTCAAATGGTTCGAGACTTCCAGATGGTTGTTGGCGTTGAGGCTCGTGAGCAATTCCAATCGATGACAGGGCTTCTGCCTGATGCTATTTGCGCATGCGTTGGTGGAGGTAGTAACGCGGCAGGCTTCTTTACGGCTTTCCTTGGTGATCCCGTTGACATTTACGGCGTCGAGCCATTAGGTAAAGGACCTCAGTTAGGGCAACACTCCGCCTCAATTTCATACGGCACCAAGGGCGTTCTTCATGGATTCGAAAGCCTGATGTTGAAGGACGAAAACGGCAATCCTGCTCCCGTGCATTCCGTTGCTAGTGGGTTGGATTATCCCTCGGTTGGCCCTGAACATGCCTACTTGCACGACATCGGGAGAGTCACCTACGACACGGTGACTGATGAGGAAGCTATCGATGCCTTCTTCAAACTTTCTCGCTTTGAGGGGATCATCCCCGCCTTGGAAAGTGCTCATGCTGTGGCCTATGGCATGAAGTTAGCCAAGAAAATGCGTTCTGGCTCCATTCTCATCAACTGCTCGGGTCGTGGAGACAAGGATGTTGACTACGTTGCCGAACACTACGGCTATGGTGACTCCCAACTGTAGC
>CAYNVM010000107.1:0-3672 GCA_964400645.1 uncultured Akkermansia sp.
AAGCGCACCACGTACCCGACTTCTTCGCCGAGCGCTCCGTGCCTCAACCGAGCCACGTACCGTGCCAGCAAGCGCGCGGCCATGCGCCGTGGTTGCACAACGACAATCGTGCCGCGCTCTCCCCACCCGAAATCCATCATCATGGGCGGAACGCCCGTGGATTTCCCAGCCCCCGTGAGTGCTCGCAATAAAATGCGTGGGGACTTTTTCTGCAGTGCCTGAGCTAAATCGTCTCGTACGGATTCTATCGGTAACTGATCCATAGTCGCCCCTTTTCCTTCCCCCATATCGCCCTATCGATCAGAATCCAACCGTCAAAACGTGGTACAAGTAGGCCACGGGCATGGTGAAGGCTAAGCTATCGATCAAATCGAAGATGCCTCCAATCCCGGGCAACAAGCTCCCGGAGTCTTTGATGGCCAGGCTTCGTTTGATGAGCGACCCGGCCAGGTCTCCGGTCACGGAGAGAACAAAGATCACGGTTGCCGCGATCACGCCGACGCCGGCGTTCTCAACCAAGGCGATGCCCATCCAATGCCCGAGCAACAAGGCAAAGGCGACGGTCAGGATGTAGGAGCCGATCAGTCCTTCCCAGGTCTTCTTCGGACTGATGTGCGGAATCAGTTTCTTGGTGAAGAATCGTCCGCCCATGAGGAGCCCACTGCAATAGGCAAAGATATCGGAACATTTAGTAATGACGCCCACCCAAACAACTAAGGCCACACTGTGGCATCCTTCTTGTTGCAATAATAACAATGGCAACGCAAAGGCAAACATCCACACGGGATAAATAAAGGAAAGTAAGGTGGTCGATACAGATGCCATCGCGCGATCGCCTTCAATGGGTCGTCTCATCTCCCAAATAAAGGAAATGATGGCCAACACGGCCGGCGACAGCAGGGCGATGATCAGCGCCGTTTGGAAGCCACTCGACAAGACAGGACAAGCAAAAGCGCCGATGATGAGCAACGGATACAAGATCCCCACAACCGTTGATAAAAGAGGATGTGAGGGATGTTTAACGGAGCGCAACATATGCCCCCATTCCAGCGACGTTAAGGCACACAACAGCCAAACAATTAAACCATACGTCCACGAATTCCCCCAATAAATCGCCCCCAGAAAGACTCCTAGCAGAATAACCGTACTGAATGAACGTTCAGCTAAAGTTCTCATTTTCCCTGATGATGTCGGAGATTTAGGGGCGTCCTGCATATCTGCTTTCGTTTACTCTAATTATTTTGCCCCGACAATCATTTTCCAACCAATCCTTCTGCGTCATTCTCCCGTCACTCGACCGTCCTCGGCGTCTAACAGAAAGCAACCTGTTCTCGTCGCTCCGCAGATGTCTTTCTCCCCGCTCAAACATTTCCTCCTGGCCATCGGAATGGGTGTCGTTGGCACGGCCATCCCTTGGCTCTATGAATGGCTGATCGAATGCATCCAGTGGCTGCTCACGGACGTCTGGTCGCCTTCCCGTCTGGCGGCTTTCGAACACATCCCACTGGCGCTGAAGATCTCCACGCCGACCCTCGGCGGTTTGTTGTCGGGCTACATCATCCTGAAACTCCACGCCAACTTCCACACAAAGCCAGTCGAGTTCACAGAAGTCCTCGCCGGCACGCAAAACGTCATCCCAACCGCCCCGTCGTATATCAAGCTCTTGGCGGAATCGCTCAGCATTGGCTCGGGCGCCGCCATTGGCAAAAGTGGCGCCATCATCCAATCCGGTGCCATTGTCGCTTCGTCCTTGGCTCAATACCTAAAGGTCTCCGCCAGGTCGCACCAGTTGTTTGTGGCGTGCGCAGCCGCCGCTGGCTTCACGGTGGTCTTTCACACGCCGCTGTCGGGGGCTCTCTTTGTCCTGGAGGTCGTTGTCGGTTCTCTGAACATCCGCTTGTTCGGCACTCTGCTCGTGGCAACAACCACGTCGTATCTCCTCCTCTTGGCTCTGGGCAACGCTCTCCCTATCTATGCAGTCCCAATCTCTCATGCGTGCGGTATCTCCGATCTCTTTTTCTGCGCCCTTCTGGGAATCCTGGCTTCTCTCGCCGCTCAACTTTGGGCGCATCTCCTCAAATGGTCGTACAAGCTCTTGAAGGGTCCCACGCGTCAACTGCCTATCAGGCTTGCCTCGGCAGGGCTTGTCGTCGGTCTGGTCAGTTGCCTGTTCCCGGCGGTCGTGGGCAATGGTGAAGACATCCTGGCCGATCTCCTCCATGGCGACCTCTCTCACCAGGAGGCTCTCCTCATGCTTGCCGTCAAGGGTCTCGCGGTCAGCATTGTCCTCGGCTGTGGCACCATCGGTGGTGTCATGACGCCGTCTCTCCTCGTGGGCGCCATCATCGGTTTCCTCTTCGGCGGTCTGCTCCATAAGTGCGCCCTGACCTCTGACCTCAATCTCGTCTTTGCCTTGGTGGGCATGGTCGCCTTCTTCTCGACGGCCTCGAATGCTCCGCTCACGTCGCTCATGCTGGGCATCGAGTTCTCGCTCAGCACGTCCATGATGTATCCGCTCATGATCGGTGTGGGCGCCGCCTTCTGCACGGCTCTCGTCGTCAAAGCCCAACCGCTTGAGGAATTCATGAAAACCCCTCAGCGTCCCAAATCGTCGGTCCCATAAATTTCCATAGGCCCAGCGCTAGAGAAATCGTAAGATCTCTAGGCTGAGCCTATGGAGTACTCAACTACTGAATAATCAGACTACTTATTCGCCGCATCCGCCGTCCTTGAATCCGCAGGAGCGGCAGGACTTGCACTTCCCGTCCTGGACGTAGGCCAAGGAGTGGCATTGTGGGCAAATCGATGCGCCATTGAGGCCAGCATCTACCACGGGAATCTTCTTCATGGAAGGTGGCGTGATGGAGAACTCGGTCTCGGTCGTGATCATGCGTGGTGGCAAGACCGTCACGGAGGTCTCGGCATTCTGGGCTAGGAATTGTTCGCTCGGAATGGAGAACACGTCGCGCAAGCGGTAGCCGTGGCTTTCTGGGAACAACCAGGCCAAAATCTTGGCAATCAAGTCGACCACAGAGGCGCAGGAGCGGATTTCCGTGCAGGTATCGCCATCGGTGTCGTCGCCTACGCGGCAGAATCCTGATGGTTCGAAGGAGTAGTTGCGGAATCCCTTCACCACTTCTTTCAACGGCACGCCAAACTGCAGGGCGGTGGAAAGGAGCTTGCAGTAGGCTTCAAACATACCTGATGCGAAGGATCCCACCTGACCCAAGCGACCAAAGACTTCGCCGCAGGTGCCGTCCGTGTAAACGCCGACGGTCAAGTAACCTGTCAGCTGTCCGCCCACGGAGAACTTCACGGTCTGTCCTAAGCGGCGACCTGGAAGCTTGCGCTGCTTGGGCTTGGAGGCTTCGGCGATGATTTCGTTGATCGCGTCCTGTCCGCCTTGTACCAACTGGTTCCAAATGTGGTCTGCCTTGAACTGGCGTGTTTCTGGCGTGTCGACAACGTAGACGGCGTTGGCCTTCGATCCAGCGCGGAAGATGGCGATGCACTTCACGCCCAAGTCGTGGGACATGACGAGCGAATCGTAGATGTCGCGTTCCGTGGCGCTGACGGGCATGTTCACGGTCTTGGAGCAAGCACCGGAAATGAAGGGCTGCAAGGCCCCCAACATCAGCAAGTGACCGGCTGGTGCAATGGCGCGCACGCCGT
>CAYNVM010000108.1:0-3617 GCA_964400645.1 uncultured Akkermansia sp.
AAAAAGATGGAGCGGGTAACGGGAATCGAACCCGTATGATCAGCTTGGAAGGCTGGAGCTTTACCATTAAGCTATACCCGCTTGGCGTGCGCACAATCTACGTGAACTCATCGACGGCGTCAAGCATCTTTTATCACCATCTCACCTTCCCTAGTCCTGGAGACGTTGTTTCATCCCAGAAAATAGCAAGGGTGGAGCGGACTTGAATGGCGGATCGCCACGTTAATATCGTTGACATATCTGGGGAAACTCTGTACTCATATCCACGTTCTAGATGCGGGCGTCGTTCAATGGTAGGACGCGAGCTTCCCAAGCTTGAGACGTGGGTTCGATTCCCATCGCCCGTACCATCACTTAAGTTAGTTAGTCGCCGAGATCACATGTGGGTACTCGGCGTTTTTATTGTCGCCATGGGGGCAGGAAAGTCCTAGAGTAAAGAAACCATGTCAGAAGTGAATATCACACTTAATGGTGAGCCCCGCCAGATTGAAGAAAATACGACGGTATCCGCTTTGCTCGAGCAATTGGGCATGGGCGGACGTCCTGTTGTTGTGGAGCTCAACAAAGAGGCCCTTTTCCCACGTCAGTTTGCTGAGACAGTTGTCCCCAACCAGGCTATTGTTGAAATCGTTTCAATCGTCGCAGGAGGTTAGTCTTCCCTATGGGTTGCATCCGCGTCATGCCTGATGTCCTCGCTAGCCAAGTGGCTGCCGGGGAAGTTGTTGAGCGTCCTGCTTCTGTTGTCAAAGAGCTCGTCGAAAATAGTATTGATGCCGAGGCTCGTACTATTGCTGTCGAGATTCAGCGTGGTGGCTCTGCGCTCATTAAAGTTGCCGATGATGGCGTCGGGATGGCTCCCGATGACGCGCTTGCTTGTCTCCAACGTCACGCCACGAGCAAGCTGACCGATCTGGGTGGGCTTTTCGAGATTCTTCACCTCGGCTTCCGAGGGGAAGCGTTGCCTAGCATCGCCAGTGTTTCGCGGCTCAAACTAGCCACGCGTCCGCACGACGCCATTGAAGGGACGGAAATCATTGCGGATGCCGGTGTCATCTCTGAGCCACGTTCTTCTGGGGTCTCTCCTGGGACGAGCATTGAGGTGCACGAACTCTTCTTCAATACACCGGCGCGCCGCCAGTTCTTGAAGTCCATTGAAACGGAATCGGCTCACATCGAGCACCAAATACGCCTTCATGCGCTAGCCTATCCGTCCATCCGCTTCATCTTCCGCAAGGACGGTCAACTGGTCTTTGATCTTCCCAGTACGCACGATTTGAGATCGCGCATTGCCTTACTCCGAGATCGCGCCACGGCGGAGAAGCTCATTCCTATCCCCGAGACCATTGGCACAGGGGTGACGGTTTCTGGCTATCTGCTTCCCTTGAGCGAAGCCCGTCGCAATAAAAAGGGGCAGTTCTTCTTCCTGAATCACCGACCCATCGATGATCAGCTCGTCACGCGAGCCGTCCGCGATGGTTTTGGAGGCTTCCCCAACGGACTTCACCCGGTCGTCTATCTCTTCCTTGAGGTGGAACCTGCCTTGGTCGATGTCAATGTTCACCCGGCCAAGCGAGAAGTCCGCTTCCGCCGTCCCAGCGATATCGTCAATACGATCATCGAGGCAGTCTCTCAGACTTTAAGCAATCACGCACGAGGTCAAGAAAGCACGCCAGCTGCGGTTGCTCCCGAACCAGAGCTCACGCCTTCCACCCCACCTGCCGAACAACAGGCAGAGACACCGACTGAGACGGCTCATCCATCACCAGTTGAAGCACCAGTTCCCCAGCCACAGCGCCAGACGGAAATCCCGTTGCGCCCACTTCAGCCGCCCACGGCACAGACTCCCCTTCCAACACCTAAGCCTGTCGTAGCTCCCATCCAACCGGCTCGCTCCGTCAACGCACTTCCTGCGGTGCAACGGAAACTGCCATTGGAGTCCCCGACGCCTCAAACTCAGCCGTCTCAGTTCTCGTTCAAGGGAATGCTCCAAGAATTGGCGTTGTTTGAGTCGAAAGAAGGACTCATGGTGCTCCAGCCGAAGGCCGCTATCGAGCGCATCATCTTTGAGCAACTGCTCGCCAAGCACACGGAGACACAACCGTCACAACTCCTTCTGGATCCTGTCATCTTGGAGCTTGATCCCCGAGACTACAGCTACATCACGAGCCAACTCCCTGCCTTTGAACGGGCCGGCATGACGATCTCCTCCTTTGGGCAACGAACCATCCGCATCGAATCCTTGCCAGCCGCAGTGCATCCCGACGACACCAAGCGTTGGATCTGCGACTTCTTTGACCAACTCACGGAGTTTGAAGGAGGCAAACGCCCTCGCCATCTCACGGCCCAGGCCATCGCCCAGCAAATGGCGCACCGTGCGGCTCTTGGCGAAAAAGTATCCCCTCAACAGATACCAGGAATACTTGAGCAACTCCTGAAGTGCGAAGTCCCCTACTGCACGCCTGCGGGATATGCCACAATGACCATGTTCTCCCTTTCTGAAATCAGGAAGAGATTCAAGTAAGGTCGCTCAAGCACCGTACGTGCTTTGAGAGGCTTGGTAGGACTCCCACAGTTGATGAGCCAAGCCCTCGGGATCAGTACCCATAGCAAAGCCTTGGAAGGGTTGCTTGCCGTCCTCGGTAAACAGAAGGATATGAAGGCTCACGGCTCCTTCTTTGGCATAAGCATAAGCGCCTATAGGGGTGGAGCAATCGGCACCCAACAAACGCAAGAACTCACGCTCCGCACGAATGCAACGGAAGGTCGGTTCATGGTTGATGGATTGAAGCAAGTGTTGCGTCTCCGCATCATCGATTCTCGTCTCAATGCCGATGACGCCCTGCCCTGCGGCGGGGACAAAATGTTCCTTAGGCAAGGGCTGCATGGTGATGGGAACTCCCTGCCATTCCGTTTCAGTGGCGTATAAGCCCAAGCGGTCTAATCCAGCCTTCGCCAAAATCATGGCATCGAATTCTGTCGATTCCACCAGTTTCGTCAGCCGAGTTGTCACGTTCCCTCGGATATTCACGAACTGGGTGTCATTGTCCCAATATCTCTGCCCCATATAGCGACGACGAACACTTCCCGTGGCCACACAAGAGATCTTCGCAGGAGCATCAGCACGACGAATCAAGACGTCGTCCACCTGAGCGCGAGGAAGCACAGCGGACAACTGGAACTTGGGGTCGAGGGCGCTGGGCATGTCCTTGAGGCTATGGACGGCAAAATCGATTTCACCCGTCTCAAGAGCATGTTCGATCTCCTTCAGGAAAACGCCTTTGTCGGCAATTCCGGCCACTCGAGCCACTTGATCCAAGGGGACATCTGTACGGCGGTCGCCTGTCGTCACAATAATGCGAACATCGATATCTAGGTCAGGGTTCTGGGCAAGTAATGCCGCCTTGACCATTTCAGTCTGTTTCAATGCCAGCGCGCTACCACGCGTGCCAATTGTCACCTTGCGTGCAGTCATGGGTTCGTTATTGCGGGAAATATTTGATGAGGGCTTCGTCAATGATTGCTTCGCATCGACTAATCTCGTTCTTTCGGAATTGGCGAGCCTGATCAGCGAGCTGTTGCAACGTGTCGATATCGTACACGTACACTTCGTCGATCTC
>CAYNVM010000109.1:0-3541 GCA_964400645.1 uncultured Akkermansia sp.
GTGGTGCCGTCTTCCGAGAACTCGACGCTGTGTCCGCATTCTTGGAGGGTTTTGGTCAGCGCCGTCAAGTGGTCGCGGCAGACGTTTTTGATGGTGATGTCGGCGTCCAACATGGCGGACGCAATCATGAAGGTGCCGGCTTCAATGCGGTCAGGAATGACCTTGTGGCGACAGCCGTGCAAGGATTCGACGCCGTGAATGACGATGCGCGTGGTGCCAGCGCCTTCGATCTTGGCGCCCATTTCGACGAGCATGTTGGCCAAGTCCACGACTTCGGGTTCGCAAGCGGCGGATTCAATGATGGTGGTGCCGCGAGCCAAGGTGGCGGCCATCATCAGGTTGTCCGTGCCGAGAACGGTGGGACCGTTGCTTCCGCAGAGATTGACTTCCGTGCCGACCAATCCCTTAGGAGCGGAAATGTGGATGACGCCGTTTTCAATGGTGACCTTAGCGCCGAGGGCTTCCATGGCCTTGAGGTGAAGATCAACGGGGCGATCGCCAATGACGCAGCCACCGGGAAGAGGGATGTCGCACTGCTTGTTGCGAGCAAGAATGGGGCCGAGCAAGCAGATGGAGGCGCGCATTTTGCTCACCTGAGAGTAGGTGGCGGCGTGACTCACGCTGTGGGCCTTGATGGACACCGTCGCATCGGGCGTGCGGTCAATCGTGGCTCCCAACTGAGCCATGATTTCGAGCATGTAGTTGGTGTCCGAGAGATTCGGAACTGATTCAATTTCAACCACATCTTCCGTGAGCAAAGCGGCGGCAAGAATGGGCAATGACGCATTTTTAGATCCGCTAATGGTCACTGATCCAATGAGAGGGGCTTGACCCTTAACGACGAACTTGTCCCTAGAAATAGTAGTCATTGACTGAAGATGTGGTGGCAAATAGAGCGCATAGTATAGTCAGCTCTTTTATACAAGCAACACTAAAGCCGTGGGAGCGCTTTCATTGGCTTCTGCTTCTCCCGCCGTTATGTTTATTTTGTGTTCAAACGATCTATAATTCAGCCGACCTATCTAAGCTTTAGAAGGCGATTAAAGATTCGTCTCAGTTCCCTGCTCGTCAGTCGCTTTTCCCTGCTCCGTTGTGGGTGTCGATGCACCCGACTCTGCTCCCTCAGCGGATGGAGTCTCTTCCGCCTTCACGGGTTTGGGTTTCTTTTCCTTTTTTGGCTTAGGATTGGGGTTTACGTTGTAGAGATTGGCGGCAATATCGAGTCCACGTTCTTTAAGGCAAATGGCGGCATCGGTGGCTTTGGCTAAGGTCACGTCCAGGAGTTCGCGCTCAAAGGGAGGAAAAGAGCCGAGGACGTGGCTCACCATGTCCGCATTGCCTCGCGGTGCTCCAATGCCAAAGCGCAGGCGTGGGAAATTCTGAGAGCCGAGGTGGGCAATGAGCGACTTAATGCCGTTGTGTCCGGCGGCCGAGCCACCGCCCTTGAGTTTGAAGGTGCCTAAGGGGAACGCCGATTCGTCGTAGATCACGAAGACCGCTTCCGGGGGAATCTTGTAAAAGCGAGCAATCGCCCCCACGCAACGTCCGGATTCGTTCATGAAGGTGGTGGGTTTGACGAGCAAGACGCCAGGCCCAGCGGCGAGCATTCCTTGCCGATTTTTGTCGTCTTTGAACGTGACGCCCCAGTGCGCGGCGAGACGATCGAGGATCATGAAGCCGATGTTGTGGCGCGTGTTCTCGTACTGACGCCCTGGGTTGCCCAAGCCCACGATGATCTTGGGGAGAATGACGTTGCTCTGTGCCATAGTTGTGCAAAAGAAAGGGGCTTCTCTCGCTAGCAATGACGCACGAGAGAAGCCCGCTTGGATGAAGTTAGGAATTAGATGCCACGGGCTTCCTCGCAGTCCACTGTAGGGGTCTGCTGAGCACGGGATTCGAGGTGAAGCGAGCGGTTGAGCGCATTGAGGAAGGCGCGTGCCGAGGCTTCAATGATGTCCGTGGAAGCACCCTTGCCAGCCAGAGGCTTGGAGGATGCACCGAAATCGACGTGGACGGTGACTTCGCCGACGGCATCTTGGCCAGCGGAAGCGGCGTTGACTGAGTAGTCGACGAGCGAGCCTTCGCGGTTGGTGATGCGTTCGATGGCACGGAAGGCGGCATCAACCGCGCCGTTGCCGATGGCGGAGTCCACAAACTTTTCGCCACCCTTGGTGAGTCCTACGGTAGCCGTCGGACAGGTGTCGCTCCCTGCCACGAATTGGACGAAGTTGAGTTCCCACAAGCCGAGGCTTTCGTGGAGAGAGGCGTCGACAATGGCGGAGAGGTCGTCGTCATAGACGAACTTCTTGGAGTCGCCCACCTTCTTGAAGCGTTCGAAGACGACCTTCATTTCTTCGTCGCTGAGGACGTGGCCGAGCTGAGCGAGCTTGGCTTGTACAGCGGCACGACCCGAGTGCTTGGTGAGAGGCAATTCGGTAGCGCCCCAACCCACGGACTGAGGGTCGATGATTTCGTAGGTTTCGCGCTTGTTGAGGATGCCGTGTTGGTGGATGCCCGAGGAGTGAGCAAAGGCATTTTCACCGACAATGGCCTTGGAGCGCTGGACGTGGAGGCCGCTCATGCGTTCCACGATGCGAGAACTGCGGACGATTTCCGTGGTGTTGATGCCCGTGTAGACATCGCCGTAAATGCCCTTGCGCGTGGTGATCACCATGGCCACTTCTTCGAGGGCCACGTTGCCAGCACGTTCGCCGATGCCGTTGATGGTACCTTCCACCTGACGAGCACCAGCCTTGATGGCAGCCAGGGAGTTGGCCGTGGCCAAACCGAGGTCGTTGTGGCAGTGGACGGAGATGACGGCGTCGTTGATATTCGGCACATTTTCCTTCAGATAGCGGATGATCTGATAGAACTCGTCGGGCGTGGTGTAGCCAACGGTGTCAGGGATGTTGACCGTGGTGGCACCGGCACGAATGACCGTTTCAACCACCTGAGCCAAGAAAGGAAGTTCCGTGCGAGAAGCATCTTCCGGGGAGAATTCGATGTCGTCGACGAAGGTCTTGGCGTAGGCCACCCCTTCTTCGGCCATGCGAAGGATTTCGTCGGAGGCCTTCTTCAGCTTGAACTCGCGGTGGAGCTTACTCGTGGCCAGGAAAACGTGGATGCGAGCGCGATCGCCAGCGGGCTTCAGGGCAGCGGCAGCGGCTTCGATATCGCTCTTCACGCAGCGAGCCAAGCCGGCAATCTTGCACTTCTTGATTTCCGTGGCAATGGTCTGAACGGCTTCAAAGTCGCCATCGGAAATGCAGGGGAACCCAGCTTCAATTACATCTACGCCGAGTCGTTCTAGTTGACGGGCCACTTCTAGCTTCTGGCGGAGATTCATGGAAGCCCCAGGACATTGTTCTCCATCGCGTAAAGTAGTGTCAAAAAAATAAACTTGGTCAGACATGACAATATAGATGAATTGATGAAATAAAGAAGTTAACGAAAGAGCCCCCTTCTGACAAGCCCAGAAACGGCGTTCCTTTAATCTTCATCAATGATGACAGAACGCCCGGGTTTCCTTGCCTTTTCAGCA
>CAYNVM010000110.1:0-3533 GCA_964400645.1 uncultured Akkermansia sp.
ACGGGTCTGCTCTCTTGGCGCCCCACCGAAACCCTGGTCGATGTCCCCAACTATACCCGCTGGTCGCCTGACTTCGTGAACACCGTCGGCGCTCTGGCTGTCGAGGACGGGGGCCGCATCAAGCCGTTCTCGTCGTACTCGGCGTTCGCCTTGCTCCGCAGTGTCGGTAAGAAAACTCTGACCTTCCAGTCGCAGGGCTCTCGTCTGCGCATCAGCTCGGTCGAGTGGGCGCTCGATTGCATGTTGCGCCCTGGCCTGGCCGCCCAATTGCCGGCGTTCCTGGTCAATCGCGATGAAACCGTGCAGCGCTTGGGTCTCCCTGCCAAGCCGGAGAAGCGTAAGCGTTACAGCTATGCCGAGCTCTTCCCTTTCCAACAGGCCATTTATGCCCAGTCGGTCCGTCTCAACCGGTTGCCGGCCCCCGATGAAACGGATCGCGAGATCATTGGCCTGGCCAATAAATTGCGCCAAGTGGAGCTCTGGATGGCGATGCCGGAACTGATGCTCACTCGCCCCAAGGCTCTCGATTCCGCTGGCTTCCCGCGCATCTTCTACCGCGACCCCGACGGCTGGACCTCTGTCCCGTCTAAGAGCGAGGCCGCCAATTTCGCTCGCACCGCGCTCTTCGCGCAGCAAAGCGCCTCCAATCCCGCTCTTCCTCTGACCCAGGCGGAGCAGCTCTTCGACAGCACGATCTCGTCCACCAACCTCGTGGTGGCTCAGGGCTACCGCATCCCCTTGGAGCGCGAAAACCTGTACTACCAGATCGATCCGCTGTACACGGCCATGGCGCTCTTCATCGCTTCGTTCTTGCTCTTGCTCGTGGGCAGTCTCATCCCTATCCCGCGCAAGCAGAATCTCCTCTTTAAGCTCTATCATTTCTGCTGGGGCAAGGGCCTCCGTGGTCCCTGGTTCTTGGCGCTCGCCGGGGGCATTGTCCTGCTCGTCGGTCTCATCCTGCGTCTGCTCATCACGATGCGTTCTCCTGTCGGCAATACCTTTGAAACCATCACGCTGATCGCTTGCGCCTGCGTCCTGGTCTCTCTGGTCATGGAGCTCTTCAATAAGCGTGGCATTATCCTCATCGCCGGCGTCGTCCTCGGCGGTCTGGCGTGCCAACTCGGCATCCTCTATGAGTCGGTTCAGGCCACGGATCACATGGATCCCCTGGTGGCGGTGCTCCGCTCGAATTTCCTCCTCTCGACCCATGTCATCACGATTGTCCTGGGCTATGCCGCCGGCTTGCTCGCTGCGGTCATCTCGCACTTTGCGGTCTTCTGCCAACCGCTGAATCTCGTGCGCAAACCCACGGTCATGGCGCTCACTCGCATGGCTTATGGCGCCTTGGCTTTCTCGCTCCTCTTCACTCTCGTCGGCACGGTCTTCGGTGGCATCTGGGGCAATGAGGCCTGGGGTCGTTTCTGGGGCTGGGATCCCAAGGAAAATGGCGCGCTCATGATTGTCCTCTGGCAACTCATCGTCCTCCACGCGCGCCGTGCGGGCTTTATCCATGTCTTCGGTCTCCACATGGGCAACATCATCGGCGCCATCATCATCGCTTTTGCCTGGTGGGGCGTGAATACGATGGGTGTCGGCTTGCATTCTTACGGCTTTGCGGAGGGCCGCTCGGCGCTTTCTTTCTTCTACATCGCTGAGCTTCTGGTGCTCATCGCGGCAACGGTCCTCCATTTCCGCTGGCGCGCTAAAAATCAGGCGTAGGACTTAGGTTTTGGTGAGCATTGATTTTACCGTCGGCTTCGCTAAGATGAAAAGGACCTCTCTGATTGAGCGATGAAACTCCCCGACCCTAAACAAGCTTCTCTTCTGACCAAATTGGGCATTCACCCTGTCCTGGCTGTCATCATCCTGATGACGGATCTGGCTCTGTCTGGTGGCGAGGTGGCTTCGGCGGGCGTCTCGCTCTGGATCTCTGTCCCGGTCTCTATCCTCCTCGGTTTCTTCTCTATCCTCTGGCAGTGGATCGGCTCGAAGGATCCTTTCAAATGGGCCTTCCTCAAGGGGGCCGCCATCGCTGTCCTCACGGCTATCCCCACCCCGCTCGCCTCTATCCTCCCCGTCCTCGGCGCTGTCCTTCCTCTCTTGAATTCGACCAAAAAGGTAAACTCCTCGGACCAGTTCGCTGATGTCTCTGCCGATGACACCGACGACGCCCCCACCGAGATCAGCCCAGGCGGTCGCCCCATGCGCCGTGCCAAAGGTCGCGATATCACTCAGGACTGACCCCTTCTCCCCTCCATGTCTTCTCTCCCTCCTGCCCAACCCGCTCGCTTCAGTGCCTTGAGTCCGCTCTTTGTCTTCGCGGGCTTTTACGTCATTGCCTCTATCCTCGCTAACGATTTCTACGGCATCCCCATCTCCGTCGCTTTCCTCTTCGCTTCCATCTGGAGCGTTGTCATGACGAAGGGCATGTCGCTCTCGCGGCGCATCGACTACTTTTCCGCCGGCACGGCCAACCGCAATATCCTCATGATGATCTGGATCTTTGTGCTGGCTGGCGCCTTCGCGAAGTCCGCTCAAAGCATGGGCGCGGTCGATGCCACCGTCAATCTGGCGCTCTCGGTCTTGCCGGATAACTTGCTCATCGCCGGCATCTTCATCGCCGCTTGTTTCATCTCGCTGGCCGTCGGTACGTCGGTGGGAACCATCGTGGCGCTGACTCCCGTGGCCGTCGGCATCGCTGAAAAAACGGGTCTGGAAATCCCCTTCGCAGTCGCCGTCGTCGTGGGCGGCGCTTTCTTTGGCGATAACCTCTCGTTCATCTCGGACACGACTATCGCCGCCACCCGAACCCAGGGCTGCGCCATGAGCGATAAGTTCAAGGCGAACATCAAAATCGTCCTCCCGGCCGCCATCCTCGTGGCGCTCTTCTACGTGTACAAGGGCTCGCAACTCTCGGTCTCTATCCCCGATGCCCCTGTCCACTGGCTCCTTGTCCTCCCGTATCTCTTGGTTCTCGTCACGGCCATCGCCGGTCTGAATGTCTTCCTGGTCCTCGTCCTCGGCATCATCGCCACGGGCATCATTGGTCTCTCGTCGGGCGCCTGCTCTCCCATGGAGTGGATTAAGTCCATGGGCGATGGCATCATGGGCATGGGCGAACTCATCATCGTCACGCTCCTCGCCGGGGGAATGCTGGAGATGATCCGTCTCAACGGTGGCATCAATTACATCATCGAGAAGCTGACCCGCCACATCCGTGGCAAGCGTGGCGCGGAGTTCTGCGTCGCTCTGATCGTCTCGCTCTGCAATCTCTGCACCGCCAATAACACGATCGCCATCATCACGGTCGGCCCCATCGCCAAGGATATCGCGAAGCAGTACAAGTTGGCTCCGTCTCGCTGCGCCAGTCTCTTGGACACCTTCTCCTGCGTGATCCAATCGCTCATCCCTTACGGCGCTCAACTCCTCATGGCCGCCGGGCTCTCTCACTTGTCGCCGCTCAACATCACGGGCTATCTCTATTACCCCATGGTCATGGCTCTCTTTGCCATCGGCGCCATCATCCTGAAGCC
>CAYNVM010000111.1:0-3464 GCA_964400645.1 uncultured Akkermansia sp.
AAAAGTCCGGCGGCAATTAGATACGACGCCCACTTGGGAGCCTGCTCCAGGGGATTATTCGAGCCACGGAGAATGGAGACGAGGTCATTGCCATGCTGCTCCCAGCTCATCTGGTAGAACGTCCAGCCCTTAAAGCGCAAGGGCTCATTCATGCGGATGCTGATGTGGTCGCTATCCGTGACGGTGCCGTCCTCATCCGTGATGCTGATGATAGACTCAAAGGACTTAGGCTTTTGCGTGTTCGGGTAGAACTCCGGGGTAAAGCGGTGGAGGAGGATGCCGAAGCCGGCTTCAGGGAGATAGCGGACCTCGCCCAAGTTCAGTCGGATGGAATCGATGGTGGTGGCCTGGTAATTGCCCAGAGCGACGGTGGCCAGCAAGACGAGGATGCCACCGTGAGCGATGAGAACCCCCAAATTGTGGAGGTTCTTGCGCATGAGGAAAATGCCACCGACGACGAGATTGATGAACAGAAGTCCGCAGGTGACCAACATGCCCGGCAGAGGGAGACCAATGGGCGAGCTTTCGCCACCCAAAGGGATCACGACAAAGAGCGAACTGAAGAAAGCCGAAGCGGCGGCTTCCGACTGGCCCGAGGCGGCGTAATAGCTCTGGAAAATCGTCCCGTAGAAAGTGACGATGAGGAGGATGAGCATGAGGACGATCCCGACCGACAGCGAACCGATCCCACGCCACAGACGAGCCGCGCGGCTTGGGGAAGGAGAGGAATCAGTTGAGGGGGAAGAAAGCATGACTCAATAGCCGACCAAAACTAGCAAAACGGGCGTACATCCGCAACAGAAAAGCCAACGCCGGAACAGGTCCAGCGTTGGCTTTGTGACAACATACAACAGACGGGATTAGAGGGATCTGGGGCGCAGGATAGAAAAGATGATCGCCATGATAAAGGCGTCAGCGACGATGAGAATGCCCAGGAGTTGGAAAGGCAGACCGAGGATGTAATCCTGGCGAGCCACGGCGTAAGGGTGTTGGACGACTTCAGAGTCCAGCTTTTCCAAGCGCTCCGTCTTTTTCAGGATGAGAGCGTTGGTTTCCGACGTGGAGGTGTCGAAGTCAGCGACTTCCTCGCCCGAAGCCTTCTTGATGATAGCGCGGACGAGAGGCTTGCCGAGCTTATCGGCAGGGGCATCAGCGACGTCATCCAGTTGAGAGCGCAACTTATCGAGCTTGCGGAGCTTCTTCTTGGTGGACTGCTCCAAGGACTCCAGCTTCGCTTCCTCGTCATCGATTTCCTTTTTGAGAGCGGCGTTGGCTTGAGAGACCCTGAGATCGAGCTCCGACAATTCAATTTCCAACTGCTGAGAGGCCTTGGTGTAAGCCGAGCTAGAGGTTTTGTTGGCGAACTTGCGGCCCAAGTCATTGCGCTTGCCCACCTTAGTTTGGTCCAGGCGCGTGTTGTTCTGGTTAATCTTCTCCAGTTTTTCACGTTGGAACGCGAGGAAATGTTCCTTAGCCTGAGTCAATTTATCCTGGATCGCGTCCTCCTTATCGAGGAGCTCCTGATTGCGGTCATCCGCATCAGAATCGAGGAGCTTGGCAGCCAAGCGCTCCGTGGAAGAGAGATTTTTGGAAGATTGAGCGGCATCGAGCGCCTCCTTCTCCTTTTGCAGTCGATCCTCCTCTTCTTGAGCGGCCTGGGCTTCAAGTTGAGTGATTTCATTCTTCAGCTGGGCGATTTCAGCCAACTTGGGAGCGGCAAATTCATCGAAAGCAATACGTTCCTCCGTTTGCTCTTCGTACTGAATGCCCGCCACATAGAGACCCGTGGTCACGCCGAGAAAGAGAATGATGAATAAAAGAAATCTCATAGCGAAAAAGGATGAGCGACTCTGTAATAAATTGGGAATTTTTTCAAGTCATCCCTGCACCTGAAGGGCGTTAAAGTGCCTGACGGATGAGATCTTGGAGAGCTTTGCGGTTCAGCTTGCCCATAGGATTGCGGGGAATTTCCAGGGCGAGCGAGTGGGCAATGCGCATGAAGCCAGGGTGCTTGGAATTCCAATCGGCGACGGCGTGGGCCAACTGATCCGCGTTCGGGTGACAGGCGACGAGAGCAGCGCCTTGGCGGAGCTGCGGAATGGAATCGACCACGGCGCCCGGGCAGAGGGCTTGCAGAGCGTGTTCGACCTGATCCATATCGACCAACTCGCCGAGGATTTTGATGACGCGATCCGAGCGGCGGATGAACGTGAGCTTGCCGTCCGCCACCTCCACGATGTCATTGTTCGACCAAGGGGAATCGGTGGGCGTCATGTCCCAGATCCAGGTGGAGGGGGACTGGTGCACCTGAGCATAGAAAAGACCCGGGCCTTGGAGGGCCAGATGATGCGACGGCGTGGTCGTCAGCTTCCAGTGCGGCAAGATGGGGAGCGCCGTTGTGGAATAAGGTTCGGCGGGATTGCCCGTGGCGATTTGCGAGCCAGCTTCCGTCATGCCATAGCTCTGAACCACCGGCCAGCCGAGATCTCGGGCTTGCTGACCGAGCGACTGATCCAAGGTGCCACCGCCGACGATGATACAGCGGAGACCAGGAGGCGCCACGACATTAGCGTGGACGATGTCCACCACCTGGGTCGGGACCAAAGAGGTCCAGGCGGAGGGATGAGAGCGGAGGAAGTCGGCGAAAGCCAGAGGATTCCACTTGCCCCTGTCATCACCGCGGAACGTGTGGACCTGGGTGCCGGCGAGCGCCGCGCGGATGTACACCATAGCGCCGCCGATGTGCCAGGCCGGGAGCGGGCAACACCAGTCGCCGACCCACGCGCCCAAGTGATCGAGGACGCCACGGGCATCGCACTCCAGGCTTTCGCGCGTGTGGAGAATGCCCTTGGGAGGACCGCCCGACGAGCCCGAGCTAGAGAAAACAATGGTGCCAGGGCGAGCCTTGCCACGCAATTCAGCTTCCAGAGATTTGGCCCAATCCTGCAGGTGAGGAGGCGCAATGACCACAGGGTCAGGAAAGCCCACCGGTGGCCAAGGGAAAGATGCAACCGAGAGGGACATGATGTGAATAAGTGGTGAACAACCTGTGAATAACTTGTCAGTAACCGGTCAATAACCAGTTAATAACACAGCAGTAGTAGAAGGGGGAGCAGAGCCAAGGATCAGTGATCCAAGTGGTTGCGGCGGAGAGACGCCCAACGTTCCTCCATGCGAGGGCGGAGCGTTTGTTCGATCCAAGCGTAAGCGGCTTCCAAGCCCTCATCCTTAAAGATGCGGCCGATTTGAGCTTCCACGCCCGTGGGGTTGCCCGTGCGTCTCAGGAAATCGTTGCTGGTGAACTCGATGAAGAGCTTGCCATTGATTTGGCCCTCTTCCGAGAGAATCCATTCGCGAACATAGAGAGCCAAGATGGCATCGCCCACCCAAGCCTCAATGCGAAGACGTTCTTCAGTGGCTTTATCAATGTTGTGGTAGAGACCGGGATCGTAGGTGGACATAGT
>CAYNVM010000112.1:0-3385 GCA_964400645.1 uncultured Akkermansia sp.
CGCAGCTCAACGATCCTGAGTTGAGTCGTTGGCCCCAACAGCCCACCCTGACAGACTCAGAACGCCGTTGGGTGACCGTCTGTGCTGAGGACTTGGCGGAGCATCCCAGAGAATCCCTCGTCGTGCTCGGGGCGCAATACGCTCCTGAATGGCATCGTCTGGTCAATGCCATCAACCAGGCCCTCCAAGCGCCAGGCGCTACGCTCTCGGTGCTCCAGGGGGACGACTGGCTAGGTGAAGACCTGGCTCTGCTTCCTGACCTTCTGCGCCAACGTGCGCTTGATTCGGTCTTCTTCCTGGGTGTCATGAACCCCGTGTGGTCAACTCCTCCTGCGTGGCAACTGGCTGACCTCCTCCGCGACTCTGCGGTTGAGTCCATTCACCTCGGGCTTTACGTCGATGAAACGGCTCGGGCGTGCACGTGGCATTTTCCAGCCGCCCATTTCCTGGAAAGTTGGGGGCTGAATCGTGATGCCTTAGGGCGCTTCTGCTACCGCCAACCCATCGTCAAACCTCTCTTCAACGGCATCAGCCAACTGGAGTTCCTGGCGGCCCTCTCTCACAGCAAAGGAAAACTCGTTTCCGCCGGGGCAGGGGAGCATTCGCCCGACTACGACCTTATCCGCAAGTTCTATCGCAAGCAGACGAAGAATGCTTCGCCCGACAATGCGTGGTCGGAGGCTCTGCGCCGTGGCTTTTCGCCTGAAACTGCGTACCCAGTCCATCACGGCTCGGCTCAACCTGTCGATGCCGACATCCGTGAAACCTGCCTCCGTTTAGCTCAGGTGCCTGCCTTGGGCGATGACGAGGTGGAGATCCAAATCGTGCCTGATCCTGCCTTGGGCGATGGAAGATTCCTTCCCAATCCCTGGTTGCGTGAACTCCCCGATCCCATCACGGGCTTGGCTTGGGATCCCTCCGCTCAGATGGCGGCAGAGCAGGGAAGTGCTCTCCGTCAGCCTCCCCAAACCCAACCTGGGGACTCCGTCAAACTCCGTTTGCTCGGCTCAACCAATGCCCCCACGGAGGCCATCGTGCGTTCCGTCCCAGGCGTGCCAGCAGGTCTCCTCGTGCTGACGGCCGGCTATGGTTGGTCCTGGCCCGGTAAGCCTGAACACGAGTTGCCTTCGGCCCCGTATGCGCTGACTTCTGATCGCTTGCCGGCGTGGTTCAGAATCCCCTTCCGTGGCACCTGGTCTCTGGGGCGTGATCGCGACTTAGCGCTGACAGCTCCCACCTGGAATGAGGCAGAACTCCCCGAGCACACGCTTTCCGAGCTTGAGACGCTGAACCGTCCGTCCCCTGAGCCGTACGTGACGTCCTTACCTCAGCAAGACCCCTTGCACCAGTGGGGAATGAACATCGATCTCTCGCGTTGCATCGGGTGCAATGCTTGCCTCATTGCGTGCCAAGCGGAAAACAACATCCCAACCGTCGGCCGCACTGAAGTTGCCCGTGGCCGTTCCATGCATTGGATCCGCATCGATCGCTACTTCCACACCACCTCCCCGGGGGCGCACCTCTTGCAGCCCTATCCTGTCGCCTGCCAGCAGTGCGAAAAAGCACCGTGCGAGTCCGTTTGTCCAGTCAATGCCACGGTGCACAGTTCTGAGGGAATCAACGCCATGACCTACGCCCGTTGCTGGGGAACTCGTTACTGCGCGGCCAACTGCCCTTACCGTGCGCGCCGTTTCAACTTCTTCGACTACGCCAAGCAAAGCGAGGAAGAAACCAAAGCCCTCCGCAATCCCAACGTCACTGTGCGCGTGCGTGGCGTGATGGAAAAATGCAGCTACTGCGTCCAACGCATCCAAGAAGCCAAAATCAAGAAAAAGGCCGAAGGCGCCCAGCGTCTCGGCTCGTCTGTGGACATGGTGCTCACGGATGACGACCTCCGTTTGCCCGAAGGTAGCGTCCAAACCGCCTGCCAAGAAGCTTGCCCCATGGCGGCCATCAGCTTCGGCAATCTGCTCGCCAATGGTCGTGTGAATGCCTTGCGACAGTCGCCTCGCTCAGTCACCGCTCTGGCCGAATTAGGGACGCGTCCGCGCACCACTTACCTCGGCCGGGTGCTGAATCCTAACCCGAAAATGCTCGCTTAACCCGGCAC
The DNA here is from genome assembly GCA_964400645.1 of uncultured Akkermansia sp. Lineage (GTDB taxonomy): Bacteria > Verrucomicrobiota > Verrucomicrobiia > Verrucomicrobiales > Akkermansiaceae > Akkermansia. The sequence goes on from CAYNVM010000112.1 coordinate 2,111, forward strand.
AAAAAAAGCACGAGGCCATCCTGACCTCGTGCTGAAAAAAGGAAGGAGCAGAGCTTACTTAGCTTCGTTCTTGCAAGCGCGAACGTAGTAGTCAAAGCAACCCGTGGGGCGTGCCTTAGGAACAAGCACCTTGCCTTGCGCATCAACCAACACAGCCGTCGGAATGCCTCGTGGGGCGTTTTGGGCAATGACGTCGATCTTCTGCCATTCTTCTTCCGTCAGAATAGGGAACTTCATGCCCATTTTCTTGGCCCATGCCGTCGCTGCATCGGCGGAGTGGTCGCAATTGGCCATGATGAGTTCCACATCGGCATCTGCGGTGATCTGGTTATTGTAGAGATCCACCACCTTGGGAGCTTCCATGTTGCAAGGACCACACCAACTGGCCGAGTACAAAATGATGTAGTAGTGAGCACTCGTGTTGGGCGTCCCAGAAATAAAGGTCGCTTTCTTCAACTGGTCAACAACCTGTCCTTCCGCGTCAGACGTAGCCGTCACTTCTGCCTTGTCAGCCTTGGCCTCTTCCTGGGGCGCGTCTTGAGCCCATGATCCTGCCACCATGGCGATCATGGCGCAAAGTGTTAAGAGAAATTGATTCTTCTTCATACCCTCAAAATATGATTTCGGGGGAGAGTACAAATTCTCTTCCTCTGAGTAAACGGCTTTCTTCACCAATCAACGCGAAGGGGTCATTTTGACCGACTCGATGACCGGTCTGCCGAACGCGACGCTGATTTCCCATGGCTCTTGTAGTAGTCATAGCAACCAGCGGGCAGGGAATGAGGCACGAGCACTTTGCCCTTGATGTCCACCAACACGGCCGTCGGAATCCCCTGAGGTGAGTTCTCCGCAATGGCATCAATCTTCTGCCATTCATCTCTCATCAAAATGGGGTACTTCATGCCCATTTTCTTGGCCCATTCCTTCGCTGCATCCTTGGATTGATCACAGCTTGCCATCACAAGCTCAATGTTCGGATCGTCCGAAATCTTGCTGTCGTACAGTTCCACCACCTGCGGCGCTTCTTTGTTGCAGGGCCCACACCAACTCGCCGAAAACAAAATGATGTAGTACTGGGCGCTTGTATTCGCCTTTTCCGCCAAAAATTTCGCCTTCTTCAGTTGATTCGCAACAGGTCCTTGCGCAGCGAGCAATTTCTTCACCTCATCAGACGTCTTGCCGATGAATTCACTGTTGTCGTCCAACCACTGCTTGTCATCTTCGCTCAGCTTGTCGACGGACATCGTGAAGGGGCTCTTCCCAATGCGACTAATC
>CAYNVM010000113.1:0-3351 GCA_964400645.1 uncultured Akkermansia sp.
CGTCAGATCGAAGCCAAGGCGTTGCGTAAGTTGCGTCACCCCACGAGAATTAACAAGATCAAGGGCTTCCTTGAAATGACAGAAAGCTGATCATTAGGAAGTAGATCGTTTTCAGAGGAGATTCAGATTTTTACCTGAGTCTCCTCTTTTTGTGTTCAGAGGGATTCAATATCCAAGCCCCCAAGAGTGTTGATTTTGCAGACTGCGCTTGAGTGGAGGAGATCTAGGATGGCTGCGGGAGGGAACTGAGAGTGGCAGAGGACGAAATCAAGTTGGCTAGACTTCGCACGGGAACGTTGGAATGAGGCATCGAGCTCATTTTCGTCTCGATCGAGAATAATGGCTCTACTCGTGAGCTTAAGATCTAAGGCTTGTTCGGCCAATGTGACGAGTTGAGTCCCATAAAAGGTGATCGTCTTAGGATGGAGACCTTCGAGTTGTTGCAGATGGTGAGGAGATGGGGCTGTTGGTTCTGTTTTAGGAGATCCCTTGCTCAATAATGGCGTGAAGATGTCAGCGATGACGTCTTTAGTCGGTAGCTGATGGCCTTTGATCAGAGCTTCCAAGTGTTGCCGAGCGTTTGGAGGTAAGAGCTTGTTGAAGTCAGCAAGAGCTGCTTGAGTGAGTAGCGAATCAAAGAGATTTTCTGAATGGGCGCTTGTTCTCGTTGAAAACTGGAGTTGGTCAGAAAGCAGCTGCCTTGCCCAGAAGGATTCACCGACACACCAGAGAATGAGAGGGAGAAGAATGGATTCGCAGAATTGGAACGAGAAAAAGGAATCAGGAGAGCCAACAGGAACGAAACTGCCCAGATCCAGAAAGCAAGGTTGTCCTTTGTAGAAGACAACATTCCAAGGATGGGCATCTGCCAGAGTGAATCCATAGGCATGGGCGAGCTGGTAGATATCCAAGATGAATTGTCCGGCAACGAAGAGCATCGATGGACTCCATGCACAGGCGGGGATGCCTTGAATGTACTCATGTTCGATGACTAGCCGTTCCTCGAATTGGCTGTCTAAGATGACGGAGTGGGGAATGAAGCCTTTGAGGGCGAGTTCGTCGACTAGTCCCGAGCTGAAAAGCTGTTGGCACAAAGACTCTTGGCCACGGTGAACAATCCTGAAGATTCTATGATTGGCGTGCATGAGCTCACCTAACGTATCCCATCCCGAAGTTCTCAGAGGCTCAAGGTTCTCAGGGAGTTGAGCTCTTCTACTGAGAAGAGGATGACTTAGATGATCGCTATTGTCGCAGCGCATAACATTTACTCATATTGGACAGTGGCACGACCGAAGGCTTCAATAAGTTGTTCCTTCTTATCGAAGAAGAGGACCGTCCAAGAATTGTCCTCTCTGCCAAGCGCTAGCACGGGACCACGGTAATGATTCAGCGCTCTAGCGATAAAGTCCTCATCCTTGATGAGGTGGCGGAGGAATTGTTCAAATTGTAACTTGCTCTTGATGTGTACAAGGATCTGTTGAGTGGGGAGATCGTGTATAACACATTCGTTGTCATAGGGGAATACTCGTATGACGGTAAGGTTTTTGCCATAGAGATTCCGGAACGTCTCATCGGCTTGCTGTAAGTTTACGGAGCCAGACTTCACCATGGAATCAACGACTTGCCAGTTTTCCTGGAAGTTTTTGGGGGTGTTGTAGGGTTGGGAGCGCAAAAGAGGATTTTGCGAACTACATCCCACCCACAACAAGGTTGCCATGCAGGTCAAAACAAGCGAGGAGACTCCTACCTTCATACGATACTATTTTAATATATTCGAGGGGGGCAGGTCAATTTTAGGATGCTGGTATGAGTCGTAGATACAGTCACTCATCAGAGACAAGTGACTGTATCTACGGTTGCCCACCAGAGAAAGGTGCTTATTCGTTATCCTCTTCTGCTGGTTGCTGTTGTTGAGGGATTTGCAGTGCCTGCTGCAGTTCTGCCGTCATAAGGCCCGCTTCATAGAGGCGATTGACGTTGTTGACTACTTTGTTCTGCAAGCTGATGAGCTTCTGAACAAGCAACATGGTTTGCATGTATTCTTCATCAGAATCTGGACCTTGTAGGGTCTGATTACAGAGAGCATTGAGCTTTTCCACAACGGGACCGATTTGTTGAGCAGCTTGGGCGGCTGATTCGGCATCCTTGATGGCATCGAGTTGTTCATTGAGTATGCCAATGCTATCAATCGCATCATTGAAAACAGCGATAGCTGTCTTGTTGGATGCTTGTCCTTGTGATTCAGCTTTGGGTTGCTCTGCCGGTTGGTCGGCAAGGACGGTCGTTGCCGAGAGTCCAAGGAGCATCAAAGCGACTGTGGCGGTTTTATTTATTCTCATTTTTTTGTATCTGATTGATTGTGTGAGAGCTCTGTCGACGAGGAATCATCCGAAGCCTCAGCAGAGTGATATACTGGATAATCTAGGCGCAACTTCTGGTCAAAAATAGTCGCTGTCATCTGTGTCATTGCTTGCGCGGGCTAGAGATCAGATGTGACTCACCCTTGACAAATCTTTGTCCTTTCGTAGCTTAGATAAAGTACATAGGTGGATATACGGTTAAAACCAAAGTACTGGATAGGACTACAGCCTGTTTTATAGACATGAATATTTTCCGACTGATAGGGATCTGCTCAGCAGGGGTAGTTTTTTCATCTACCATAGGGATGGCGTCGTATAGTTTGACAGCTATTCAGGTGGAGTTGTCTGACGTCTTTTCTGAACTCAATCAGCAGCTTGACAGAGTTTCAGACAAATCTTCTTCTCAAGCGGTTGTTCCTGAAATCGAGCGCATCGCCAAGAAATATTCAGACATTGTCGGGAGGTTGGCCTTCCCCGAATCATTGATTCCGCCAACAGGTCCTGAGGTGCAGGCTCTTTATGAAATTCAGAAGAAGATAGAGGTTAACCGTAGACTTGTTTTTAAGAATATTATGCGGATCCATGAACGGGATCTGGGCACGCAAGATTTTGAAAAAGCACTGTCTGTCTTTCAACCGTCCAATCCAACCGTACATTCAGAAGATGTTGCCTTAGCTGTGATTTCAGCATTAGTTGAGGCCGTGGAGGCGATGAATGATCAGTTGGAAATGGTCACGAGCCTGAAGAGTGCCAAAGCGGCTACTCCCAGTATAAAAACGATAGGGAGACAATTGGTCGAATTGAATCGAAGGTTTGCTAATCCAAAAATCGTAGGGAAACCTGCTACGCCTGAGATGGCAGCAAGGCGTTTGCCATACGAGGAGGAGTTGATTGACCAGCAACAACGACTTGAGAAAAATGCTCAACGACTGAAGGACTTGGAGCTTGTCACTCCTGCCATACAAAAAGTCTTAGAGGCTATTATGTGATT
>CAYNVM010000114.1:0-3349 GCA_964400645.1 uncultured Akkermansia sp.
AACGGAGAACTCCGCTCCGGAGCTCACTCCTTCAACGGCTCTCTAGGTTACCGTTACTCTTTCTAAGCAGTAGCTTAGAACTGTCAAATTCCCGTGCTAGGCACGCAAACATTCAGGCATCCGACGACCTCGGATGCCTGAATTGTCTAGAGGTTGAGTGACTGTAGCATGTGTGAAATCCGCTGTTTTTTGACCCCATGGATGGGCTCGTTAAACAGGTGTCATTTTCTTGGAAAATATAGCGGAATACGTTATTGTGAGAAAATTCGCAGATAATTGAAGGTCAAAGAAGAAAATAACAATCATTATGCTAGATATCACGTTGACATAATGGGGCGATGAGAGCATTTCTGGGGCAGATAATACGCTGAGTTATGAAGATACATTTGCATCTTGGTGTACGTAAAGCACAGCCGGCAGAGGATGCTGGTAGTGCTTCCGCTGAAAGCGGGAAAAAAGCCTCGACATCAGTTGGTTTGTCGAGAAGCTCCTTCGATAAAAAGAAAGAGTTTGAGGTTTGTCCCAAAGAGAATTTTCTCAAGGGAGTGGGATCGTCATATTTTGAGGTAGCTAAGTTGCTACCTGCTCCATCGTCTGAGTCAGAAGACGTGCACTCCGCCGTGAATGGAGGAGCGTGCCGCACACTGTTATTGACCAACGGGCAGCAGCAGAATGCCCAATATTGCGAGGTCAGTGACGTGGATTTCTCTGGGTTTATGGCTGGGGTTGCAGGGGCAGGACCCAAAACGACTGCGTCAACAGTAGCCATGAAGTTGACGGGGTACGAAGATAAAGACATGGCCGGATCCATATATGGGGCGGAGAATGCTACGGTCGAGGGATCCATTTATTTAGAGGTGGCAACATCTGGTGCCACGCCAGGAAAAATCTCTGGCACCCTTCACGCAGATGTCAGCGGTGAAGTGGAAGTTTTACTAGATGATAAGGAGGCAACCTATCTGTCACCTGTCGTGGCAGGAGACCGCGCTCCTGATAGCTCTTCGATCATTCGCGACGGAACAAAACTCAAGATCGTGGGTGGTACCTTTGAACGCCCCGTCATTGCTGGTGGCTTGGGTGGCATTATTGAAGGCGGAAGTATGCTTTGCATTGATGGCGGCCTTTTCAAATCCAAAGTCATGGCAGGTAGCTACTATGGTAGCACCATTCGCGGCGTGGCCAACGGAACGCCCGCTGTCTCATTGCTCGTCAATAAGGGAACATTCCACGGTGAGGTCTCAGCCGCTGGTTGGGACAACAACATTGAGGGTGATGTCAACGTCTTCGTGGAAGACGGTCTATTCAACAAGACCTTATCAGGAGGCAAGATCAACAACCTCGTCTCAGGTGATGTCCTCATGGTCATCGGTGGGGGCACGTTTAAAGGCGACGTCATTGCGGGTGCTACAGCACTCAGACATTGTGAACGCCATCAGCTTCGTCATCATCAACCCCGTTTAGCTCATGCCTGAAGAACTTAAAAAAGCCTATTTGGCCCTTCCGACCCAAGACACGGGGATCCTCGGAAATATTCAACTCATCATTGCAGGGGGCAAGTTCCAAGGCAAGATTGAGGGTGCAGGGGCTACCCCTGTTGTGGGAGGAGACGTCGACATGAGCATTATCGGCGGTGACTTCTCGGAATGCCCTGGCATTTTTGCCTGTACCTCAGATGGAACGGGGCTCATCAATCACGGGAGTTCTCGACTCGAAGTCGTCGGCAATGTCCTGGATGGCTATTCCGGCATCATTAGTGGCGGAATCCTTGGACAAGAGAATACGGAGGGAATTCGCAAACTCGTCATTGGTGGGAATGCTGGCGACCTCAGTCACGCTAAGATCTGGGATATTGATAAGGTCGAAATCGAAGATAACTCAACGGTGTCCTTCGGTGCCAACTTGCAGAGTAAGGATCTCATGCTCAGTAACTCGGATAAGTCTCGCATCAGCTTTGTCTCCAGTAGCACCACGGATGAAGTGGGGCGGGGGAGTACACTGGAGCTCAACGATGATGCCGTCCTCGAGAAAATCATGATTTACGGCGAAGGTGAGCTCAAGATTGATGACGGCAAGGTCCTGACCGTTGGAACTGAGTCCCAACTGGAGGGAGTGAATCTGGATATGGAGCACGGCTCCACGCTCGTTCTCATGAGTCCAACGGACGAAATCAGCTCGCTCAATGGTACGGGAACCATCAACTTCTACGAAACTGACCTGACGATATCTGGCCACAGAGATAGCTTCTTTGCTGGCGACATCAACGGCATCGGCAGTATTTCCGTGAACAATGGACACCTTGAGCTAGAAACGACAGCAAGTCCGCAACTCGCCCTCCGCATTAATCGCGCCGTGGTTGACCTGCGCAACACGCCTGCTTCTTTCTTGGGGATTTCTCTCACCGAAGCGAGCCAACTGACATTAGGACTCGAGCCTGCTCCTTGTATTCCTGGGCAGCTAGAAATCGGAACAGACGGATTCAGACTTGAGTCAGATGCCTGTCTCAACCTCCACGTGTCTGATAGCCCCGATGGCCCCATTGTGAACTCACAAGGCCCTATCGAATTAGTCGATGGTTCCATCATTAAGATCTCGGGCAAGGTTGATACATTGCCCATCATGCACAGCGCGAAGGACATCAAACTGGGGCTGGTGACTGTGCTGTTGCACGATAAGCGAAAAGCCTTCTTGGAAGTCAGCAAGGACGACTCAGGTACAACGTTGAGTCTGAAACTCGATGCTTAGACCATTCCGTCTACTACTTGAAGACTCTTAGAAAAAAGCCCACCACCGAGACATCGGCGATGGGCTTTTTCGTACAAGCTACTCATTACTGAGTCCAAGCATCTGCTTAGAAGGAGTAACGATAGCCAAGAGATCCATTGAAGGAATGAGCTCCGGAACGGATATCAGCGTTGCCGTTGCAGAAGACGGTGCCTTGTTCGCCAACAGGCAAGGACAAGCCGATGCCTGCTTGGAATGCCGTCGTGCCGACCTTCGCTCCGTAGACGGTTTGTGAGAAGTCAGGTCTTGCCAAGAGACCAACCTTGGTTTCCCCTTGGTCATCGCCCAAGTCTTGAGCAACGTTTGCGCGGAGTTCGAGGAGAGCTTCGCGACCAAACAAGTTGGTTCCCACCAAGCCCATCCAGCGAGCACCCACGGCCAGGGTTCCCGTCGTCCAATCTTGCTTATCAACCTTCAGACCAGCATTGTCTGCGCCAGTTTCGGCATACCCCTTCATCTTCGTCTGTACGATAGAGGCGTTGAACAAAGGTTGGAAGATGGAGCTCTTCTCTTCGTTGAGTGGCACGTCGTAGGTGGCTTCATACATGAGGCCAAAGCCATGACCGCT
>CAYNVM010000115.1:0-3172 GCA_964400645.1 uncultured Akkermansia sp.
AGGCGGCGTTCGGAGTCGGCTTTGTCGTAATCCGAGCGGGGATCGGGTTGGGAGGCTAGCTCGTTGATGGCCGGGATGGGGTCGTGGCAGATGAGAGGGAGATCGCAGTCGGCTTGCCACGCGAGGTGGGTGGCGTGGGCGATGTCAAATTGTTGACGGATGGCGCCCATGCAGAGGTCATCTGTTAAGACGAGACCCTTGTAGCCGAGTTGTCCTCTGAGGATGGTTTTGATGATATGAGGAGAGAGGGTGGCCGGGAGATTAGGATCGAGCTCAGGGATGAGGATATGAGCCGTCATGATGGCCGGCAGGTCTTGAGCCAGGGCAGTGAAAGGAGCGAGATCCGACTGGGCGTGTTCGTCCGCAGGGGTGGCAATGACAGGGAGGTTGAGATGGGGGTCGCTCTGAGCACGGCCCATGCCCGGGAAATGCTTGCCACAGGAAGCTAGCCCGTAATGAGACAGGTTAGCGATGAACATGCCGGCTTGTTGGATGACCTGATCCGGAGAGTTGCCCCAACAGCGGCTTGGCAGGGCATTGGCGATATCATCGTTATAGCTGATATCCAGGACAGGCGCTAAATCCAGATTGATGCCAAGCAGACGCAGAGATTGAGCGATGAGGCGAGCTGATTGGGCGATGGAAGCGCCATTGTCCTGCACACGGGTTAGGGCTCCGGCTGAAGGGAGCTCGAGTCCCAGGGCCGAGGTGCGGACGACCCTGCCGCCTTCTTGGTCGATCGCAATGATGGGATCGACCGTGCAGAGCTTGCGCAAGTCATCGGTGAGGCGGCGCGTTTGCTGAGCGGAGACGATATTGCGAGAGAAAAGAACAAAGCCAGCAGGTTGCTGCTGGCTGATTAGAGATGATTCATCCGGGGATAAATCAGGGCCCTCCAGGCCCATGAGAATTGGGAGCATGGCGACTTAGTGCGAAGCTTCTAAGATTTCGACTTCATAGCCATCGGGATCGGTGACGAAAGCCATTTTGAGGCCGCCCGACGTGAAGGTTTCTTTCCAATTCTCAGGCCAGATTTCGATGCCAGCGTCTTCCAGTTGGCCGCAGAACGAGACAATGTCATCCACGCCGATGCAGGTGTGCATGAGGTCTTCAGGGACTTGGACCTTGTATTCAGGGCTCCAGCAGAGTTCCAGTTGGTGGGCGGAGCCAGGGATTTCAAGGTAAGCCAATTTATTGCCCTGAGGCGAGGTCGACTGCTTGGTGAGGGTGAAGCCTAACTGAGAATAGAAACGGATGGTTTTATCCAAGTCAGACACACGGATGCGCGTATGGAGGAAGAGCATGGCAGGGATGGGGCTTAACCGAGGAGGGTTGTGCGGGTGAAGAGAGGGAAGACCGGGATGCCACGAGCTTCAATGGCTTGGCGGCCACCTTCTTCGCGATCGACGAGGACGACAGCAGCGAGGACCTTGCCGCCTTCCGCTTCGATGGCGTCGATGGCCTTCAGGGTGGATCCACCCGTGGTGATCACATCATCCACAACGATGACGGAGTCGCCACTTTGGAAATTGCCTTCGATGCGGCGGCCACGGCCGTGATCCTTAGCTTCCTTGCGGATGGTGAGGACTTGGAGGAGGTGATCCGCTTTTTTCAGAGCGCCCGTCATGCCGATGGCCAAGGAGATGGGGTCAGCGCCCATGGTCATGCCACCGATGCAAGAAACTTGAGGGAATTTAGGGAGCAATTCCTTTTCGACGAGGTCCCAACCGATGGCACCGATGAGGGTCGCGCCGACAGGGTCAAGAGCCGTGACACGGCAATCGACATAGAGGTCAGACGTTTTGCCAGAAGCGAGCGTGAAGGTGCCTGTGCGGACAGACTTTTCAAGGAGAATGGATTTGAGCTGAGATTTGAGATCGTTCATAAGAGATGTTGTTGGCGGAAGCATAGAGTGAACAGGTGTGCAAATCAATGCGGAAGAGCGAGAAGGCTACTCTTGACAACACGTGAGTTGCGACGCATAAACATCGCCCAATCAATTGTTCACAATGAAGTCCCTGATTCCCTATCTTTTTGTTGCATTAGCCCTGACGTCATGTTCATCGATGAATGATTCATTAAATGATTTGGGGTTGTCATCGGGGACTTATCTTTCAGGAATTGGTGGAAAGTCCGGCGTTAACACGGATATTCCAGCGGAAGCACGCTTGGGCCAAGGGTATTGGGACTGGCCTGCCGGTTTGACGGGAACACGTCGCATCGTCATTGATACCAAGTTGCAGAAAGTGACGTACTACGTGAACGACACGATTGTTGGAACGTCTCCTGTATCAACGGGTAAGGAAGGTCACGCCACGCCTACGGGAACTTACAAAGTGATCTTGAAGGACAAAGACTACAAATCAGGGACCTACGGCGTGTTGAGAAGCAAGTCGACAGGGGAAGTGGTGCAAGCCGACTTCAACAATAGAACGAGCAGCGTTCCTGCCGGATGCTATTACGACCCCGCACCGATGCCATGGTTTGTTTCCTTCTTGCCAGGGTATGGGATGCACCAAGGCTTTGTTGCCGGGTATCCCGTGAGCCACGGATGTGTTCGTATGCCTGAAGACATGGCACGCATCTTCTACGAAAATACACCGATGGGAACGACGGTTATCGTTAAGTAATTTATCTTATTTTCTTTCTTAAAAAAGCATGTCCTCGGTTTAGGGGGACATGCTTTTTTTGTATAAGCTTGAAAATAGTTGGGCAGGTATTAATCTGATAAATAACGTGAGAGGGCTCACTTATTCAGAAGGTCCTAAAAAATACAGACTGCAAGTACCATGTCATTTGAACTACTACGAGGACATAGACCTGAGCTTCAATTAGATGGGATCGCCGTGCTTCAGGCCGGAGATTGCTTTACCGCCACGCCGTCATGGAAGAGGAACTGGTGGAGCAAGGAGCGGTATGGATACACGCCCAAGAGGTTGTGTCTGGTCAAAGTGATGCCCTCCGAAGGGATGGAACTTGCTTCCTGGCGTGCCGATGTGGAAGGGCTGCTCAAGCGCTTGCTGGACAGTGCGAACTTTTTTGGATGCCGGAATATTCTCATTGCCTGTGGGGAAGAACAGGGAGGACTCGATCCGCAGCTTAGTTCATTTCTTCTGCTTTCATTGACGTCGTTGCAGTTTGAGCACGACCTCAATATTTATCTTTATTTTCC
>CAYNVM010000116.1:0-3072 GCA_964400645.1 uncultured Akkermansia sp.
CCCATTGAATTTGCCTACCAGCCACCACTGCCCGTGCGAGACAGCCATGGGCGCGTCAACACGCCGCCCGTGTGGGATTTGGCGGCCAAAGTAGCGGGGCAAGAAGCGCAGAAGTCCGACTGTGGGAACATCCTGATTTTCATGCCCGGCGCCTACGAGATTAGGCGGACCCTGCAAGCGCTCGAGCGAGTGCCGGCGCTCAAATCATGGGAGCTCGTGGCGCTCTACGGCTCACTCAGCCCCGAGATGCAGAACAGAGCCGTCGAGCCCAGTGCGACACCCCGGGTGATTGTTTCGACGAACATTGCCGAGACCTCATTGACCATTGATGGGGTGAGAACCGTCATCGACAGCGGACAGGTTCGGCGGGCGCAGTGGGATCCGGCGCGGTCGATGGACACGCTGTACATCTGCAAGATCTCCCAGGCCTCCGCCGCCCAGCGAGCGGGACGAGCCGGGCGCACTGCACCGGGGCGATGCGTTCGACTGTGGAGCCAGGCGGATCACCAGAGACGAGCCGCCTTTGACGCGCCCGAAGTGTTGGGCGTTGACTTGAGCTCCTCCCTGCTGATTCTCAAAAAATGGGGCATTCTGGATCCGATGCAATTCCGATGGCTGACACCGCCCGTGGTGGCCTCCGTGGAGCGAGCCACGGCATTGCTGACGACCTTGGGAGCCATCGACGGGGAGGGCGCCTTGACCCCAACGGGGATGGACATGCTGAACTATCCGCTAGCCCCACGACTGGCACGGCTGATGGTGGCCGGGATCCACGAACAATGTGTCCCCGAAATGGCGGCCATTGCAGCCCTGCTCGAGAGCGAGTACGTGGGGCAAGGAGGGAGCCTTCGAGAAGATTTTCGGGAGCCCGACGATTACACAGACTTCCAGGCCGAATGGCGCGCCGTGACCGAGGCGAGTCGCTGCCAATTCAACACGGCGTATTGTTCTGATGTGGGGCTGTTGGCGAGAGCGTGTCGCGAGGTGACCTCCGCCTATCACCAGTTGATTTCCATTGGATCACGAGGCACACGGGTCCAAGACCTTCCCGATCCCGAATGGACCTCATGCCGGGAGTCCGTCGTCTGCGCCTTGGTCGAGACCTTTATTGATAACGTCGGGGTGAGGCACAGCATCGCCGCCAACACCTGCAAACTCGTCGGCAAGCGGAGTGGCAAGATTGCCGCCTCCTCCGTGGCGCTGAAGTCACCGTTGCTCGTGGCGACCGACGTTGCCGAAGTGGGAGGAAACGGGGTCGAGACACGGGTGTCGCGATGCACGCAGATCGATGAAGAGATTTTGCAGAAAGTGGCGCCCCAGGAATTTGAGCACACGAGCGAAGCCCGGTTTGACGACCAGTACCGTCGGGTGGTGTCCGTGACGCTGACGCAGTTCAAAGACCTGGTTATTGAAGAACGCCGGCAGTTAGAGGCTCGGCCCGAGCAAGCGTGCCAAGTGTTGGCCGAGAAAGTTGTCGACGGCACCTTGAAATTGAACTGCTGGGACGACGCCATCGAGCAGTGGATTCGGCGGCTCAATGCGCTCAGTGCGTGGATGCCCGAATTGGAATTGCCCAAGTTTGAAGCGAACGACCGCGTGCTTGCGATCAGCATGATCTGCGAAGGAGCGGTGAGCTACAAAGAGATCAAAGATAGGGACGTGTTGCCCGTGCTCAAAGAGTGGTTGGCGCCCTGGCAACAAGAAGCGCTCGATCGGTATGCGCCCACACGCATGAAGCTGACGAATGGGGAAAGTCCCAAGGTGCATTACGACGAAGACGGCACGCCCACCATTGCGCTGCAAGTGCAGCGACTATTTGGGGTGACGCAGACGCCCACCGTGGCGGATGGGCGGCAGAAGGTGCGGGTGAACATCCTGGCGCCCAATCGGCGACCCTGGCAGATCACGATGTCGCTCGAAGGATTTTGGGAGACGGGGTATCCGCAGATGAAGAAAGAACTGGCGGGGCGCTATCCCAAACATGCCTGGCCGAACGAGGCGCCGAAGGGTTAGCCTTCGTCCTCAATGCGAGCGGGGAGATCGCCCAAATCATCGGCATTGCCGGGGAGGTCAGGAGCCTGGGGCAATTCCTCCTTCAGCTCAGGGGTTGGCGTTTCCGCAGGAGCGGTGACGGGCTTGGGGGTGTCGTCGTCAAAGGACGGGAAGGTCGGTTCCTCGGTTGTGGTGGGTTGAGGCGTCTCCGTGGGGGCAGGGGTGTCTGGCTGTTTGGCCATCGTGGGGCTGGCCATGTTTTGATATTGGAAGACCAAGTCACCGGCTAAGGCCGTGCCGCTTCTGATATCGGCCGGGACACGGATGCGGCCGAGACGTTCGGCGCTCACTCTCAGGTTGGCCATGCGCGACGACGTGTCGCCATCGGGGGCGTGGGAAATCAGCGTCGTGCCTTCCTCAGGGACATTGCCGAAGAGGCGGATCAAGACGTAGTTCTGGCTGGGGTACACGTGGTCGATTCTGCCCACATAGATAGGGCGTTGGACCGGAGGGGCGACTTCCACTTTTTGAGAACAAGAAGACAATACCCAAGCGGCGATTCCCAAGAACAGCCAGGACTGAGCAACAATTTTCACGCACCATTCTATAGCACATGGCAGGGAATGTGCCAATGATGGATCGCAGGGGAGCCCGAAGTCGTATTAAAATCAAGGAATCAGCGAAATTCTGATTGCCAAAATTCCCAATTTCAGCATACTAGCAGTCCTCAAAGTGTCGACTTAGCCGCTGCCACGAGCTAATAACACCAAAATAAGACCCAATGAGCGAAGAAATCAATTTGCAGGACTATAAGATTAACGCTAACGACACTGGTAGCTCCAGCTATCAGATCGCTAATCTTACCAAGCGCATCAAGCACCTTACCGGCCACTTGAGCACCAACAAGCACGACTATTCTTCACGTCGTGGCCTTTTGGCTATGGTTGCTCGCCGTCGTAAGCTTCTCGACTACCTCAAGAGAGAAAAGCCAGAAGAATACACCAGCTTGATTCAACGTCTTGGCCTTCGTCGATAATCGACGCAAGGACTTAGATCCCACAAGTTATGGCCGCAGAGGAG
>CAYNVM010000117.1:0-3071 GCA_964400645.1 uncultured Akkermansia sp.
CCCCAAATTCGATCGTATGGGGAGCATTCCGCCAGAATGGCGTCGCCGGTGCTGAGCAAAATCTTCTTCAAATCCTCGTTCTGACTGAACTTGGCAAGTAGCCCTTGGAAGACGAGAAGCTGCCGCAGGCCACTCCAAATCGTCTCATTGTATCCCCGCACCTCGCGCCCTAGCTGTTTAATGAGTCGAACATCCGAGGTAGACATGATCCGCTCAGCGATCTCATCGTCCCCAAACAAAACCGCCTTCTGATACATCATGTACTGCTCACCTGAAGTAAACTCGATCTGATGAACCGTAAATCTCGAGGGGTACCAATTGCTAAAACATCCGTATTCTCGCTTCTGACCATAGAAGCCAATGATCTCTTGTGCTGATTCTTTTTCCATGATCAGCCATCATAGCCTCACTCCTCCCCCATGTAAATAAATCGCTTCCCCATTGGCTACGGTCCGCTTCATTCAGGCAATACCTGAATAAACAGAAAAGGATCAGCTGTTATCAACTGATCCTTTTAAGAAGATGGTACTCGAGAGGGGGCTCGAACCCCTACGGTTTATCACCACTAGATCCTTAGTCTAGCGCGTCTACCAATTCCGCCACCCGAGCATGTGGTAGGTGCCTTGCGGCGGGGAGAATCTATACGAATCTGCCTATCGCCGCAAGCTTTTTTTGAAAGAAATCACAATTTTTTTTCTTGGAGCGGAGGAGGCATGATCGCTGGACGAAGGCTAACATAATCCTCACGAGAGACTTCCGATGGTTTGAAGAGCCATCCAGGTTGAGCATTGACCAACTGGTAACCCGTCAACTTAAAGACAGGAAGTTTGAGGTTGGTGTTCGGTTCGTAGGCTTCCTTGCCTGTATATTTGCCGTAGATCTTATACTCGTAGTTGTTGTCGTAGGCATATTTCAGCCCTTGTCCATCTTCTGGATAACGGTCGGGAGCCAACTTGGCGGATTCGTCAAGAATCACGAGCTTAGCGGTACGCCAACTCTGGCCAGGTTCACGAAGATAGCCCCAGAAACGAGTGGCAGGAACATGGTAACGGCGACCAATGTAGTAATTGCCCTTAGCTTCTTGAGCGATGACGCTTTCGCGCGCAGCAATAGCCTGCTGGTCTTTCAGGGTTGTATTACACTGGGTCAACGTCATGACTCCCAGTGCTAACAGGACGATTTTAGTGAATTTCATAAGTGAAAGATTTTGATAAGAACTGATATGCGATTCCTATCCTTAGGAGTCAAGGAACGATATCTGGTCTGTTAGTCGTTTGATTCTCGTTTCCGCTCGGCCAATTGTTCGAGCTTCCCTAAAACGGCTCCTGCCATCAGGAAGCCAAAGGTCCCCGTGATGTGAGTTGCTGATCCAAAGCCTGCATCACAGGCCATTCTCCCATGGAATTCGGGGTCTCGCGAACACGACGTCCCTCCATCGCAGGTGGGATACACGGGCTTTTCCTCTGAAAACGCACACGGGATCTTGAGAGACTTCGCTTTCTCTCCCAAAGGAAGCCCATACTCAACGCGAAGCGTGCGACGCAAGCGCGCCAAGAGAGGATCTCCTTGCGTTTTTGACAAATCAGCCACGCGAATTCTAGTTGCATCCTTTCGGCCACCAGCACCACCACAAGTCACAATCGGAATGTGTTTCTTGTAGCAAGTAGCGATGAGATGAGCCTTGGGCACCATCGCATCAATGGCATCGACAACTACATCGGGATGAAGCTCGTACAATCGCTCCGCATTCTTTTCCGTGTAGAAACAGGACAAACAAATGACCTCCGTTTCTGGGCAAATATCGCGAATGCGCGCTGCCATCGTTTCCACCTTCATCTGCCCCACGGTCGATTGCATGGCATGAATCTGCCGATTCGTGTTGGTCACACAAATGTCATCGAGGTCCATGAGGATAAGCGTGCCGACCCCACTGCGGGCCAACGCCTCAGCCGTCCAAGATCCCACGCCACCGATGCCAACAACGGCGACTCGAGCCGTTGCCAAAAATTCGAACATGGGCACGCCATAAAGTCGCCCAATTCCCCCAAAACAATCCGCCCTCATGCTCATTGTGCCTGCCCTGTTGGTAGTTGGATGCGCTGGATAGATACAGCCTGCCCCGTCGTCTCATCAATCTGAATGACCACGCCACAAAGAAGCACAGGGCCACCTGCCACGGGGAACTTCGTTGGCATACTCGTGCAGAATCGCTTGATGACCTGGGCTTTGTCGCGTCCCAACACGCTGTCAGAGGGACCACACATCCCGACATCCGTCAAAAAGGCCGTGCCTCCCTCACGAATGCATTCGTCGGCTGTTTGCACGTGCGTATGAGTTCCCACAACCCCTGACACATGCCCGGCAAGATGATAGCCCATTGCAATCTTCTCACTCGTCGTCTCTGCGTGGAAATCCACAAAAATCACCTTCACGCCTTCGTTGCGAAGTCGCTCCGCTTCGGCCAATCCCATCAAAAAGGGGTTTTCCAAAGGTGGTTGGATAAAGGTTCGGCCTTGAAGCTGCATGACAGCCACTTTGCCTTTGGGAGTATCCACCACAATGCTCCCCACTCCAGGTGTCCCCTCGGGGTAATTCAATGGTCGCAATACATGGCAATCGGGACTTAGCCATGGAGCCAAGTCAGGCTGATCCCAGACATGGTCGCCCATGGTGAGCACGTGAGCGCCAGCGTTCAACAATACTTGAGCCAACTTGGGAGTCAGCCCACGTCCTGCCGCTGCGTTCTCAGCATTTGCGACAACGAAGTCTAGCTCGTATTGCTCTTTAAGACTGGGCAACAAGTCGATTACGGCACGTCGCCCAGGCTCGCCAACGATATCACCAATGAAAAGGAGATTGAGCATGTCTGTTCTCTATCCCTTTCCACTGGGGTTAGGCAAATTATTTCTCTTTCTGGACAGGAATGACGAGAACAGGAATAGGTGAACTCCTCACCACTGATGTGGCAACACTACCAATGAGGACGCTTTCCAAAAAGCCTCGGCCATGCTTACCAAGGACGATGGTATCCATATGATGTTCCTTGGCATAGTGGATGATCGATTCGCTCA
>CAYNVM010000118.1:0-3012 GCA_964400645.1 uncultured Akkermansia sp.
AAGGGCACCCGAGAAACCTCGGATGCCCTTGTGATGGCAAAACATAACCCTGAGGATAAACCTCGATCCGCCAATTAAGCTTGTTCGAGAGCGGCCTGAGCAGCGGCAAGGCGTGCTACAGGGACTCGATATGGCGAGCAGCTGACGTAGGTCAAGTTGAGCGTGTTGCAGAACTTGACGGATTCAGGATCGCCACCGTGTTCACCGCAGATGCCCAACTTGATGTCAGGACGGGTGGAACGGCCCAAGTCGCAAGCGATCTTCATCAGTTTGCCGACGCCTGCTTGGTCGATGGACGCAAAGACGTTAGCTCCGATGATTTCCAGATCGTGGTACTTGTTGAGGAAGGAACCAGAGTCGTCACGGCTCATGCCCAATCCCGTTTGAGTGAGGTCGTTGGTACCGAAGGAGAAGAATTCAGCGGTCTTAGCAATCTCATCAGCCGTTACTGCGGCACGTGGGATTTCAATCATGGTGCCGACCTTGTAGGTCACGCCACGGCCCTTTTCTTCGAATACCTTGCGAGCCACTTCGTCGATGATAGCCTTCTGGATATCCAATTCCTTCTTGAAGCCAACCAATGGAACCATGATTTCAGGCACCACGTCGAAGCCTTCTTCTTCAGACACTTCAACAGCTGCTTCAAGAATAGCGCGTGCCTGCATGCGAGTCACTTCTGGATAGGAGATGCCCAAACGGCAACCACGGTGACCAAGCATTGGGTTGAATTCGTGCAATTCCTGAACGCGACGCATGATCACTTCAACAGGCATACCGATCTTCTTGGAGAGATCCAACTGCTGTTCCTTGGTCTGTGGAAGGAATTCGTGAAGAGGTGGGTCGAGCAAACGAATCGTTGCTGGCAAGCCCTTCAAGGCGCTGAAGATGCCCTTGAAGTCGGCCTTCTGGAATGGAAGAAGCTTGTTGACGGCTTCTTCGCGTGCTGCCACGCCCGTGGACAGAATCATCTGGCGCATGTAGTCGATGCGGTCGCCTTCAAAGAACATGTGTTCCGTACGGCAAAGACCAATGCCAACCGCACCAAAGGCCACAGCCGTTTGAGCTTGGACGGGGGAGTCTGCGTTCGTGCGCACCTTCATCTTGGTGGCTTGATCGCACCAGTCCATGAGCTGGGCAAAGTTGCGGTAGGCCAAGCTTTCTTCTGGCTTCATGGTCTTGCGAATCAAGACTTGGATGATTTCAGATGGTGAGGTGGCTACCTTACCTGCGTAGACGTGACCGCTGTTACCGTCGATGGAGATGTAGTCGCCTTCGTTGAAGGTCTGTCCCTTCACCGTGAGCGTGCGAGCGGCGTAGTCAATTTCCAAAGCGCTGACACCGCAGACGCAAACCTTACCCATCTGGCGTGCAACGAGAGCTGCGTGTGAGGATACACCACCGCGTGCCGTCAAGATACCTTCTGCTGCAATCATACCGCGAAGGTCTTCTGGGGACGTTTCAAGGCGAACAAGAATGACCTTTTCGCCGCGCTGTGCAGCGTCAACAGCACGTTCGGCGTTCAAGTAGAAGCGACCTGCAGCGGCACCTGGACCTGCAGGAAGACCTGTGGCAATTTCCTTCGTTGCTGCAAGGGCCTTCGTGTCGAACACTGGCGTGAGCAATTGGTCGATCTGGTCGGCTGGTACGCGGCAAACTGCCGTCTTCCAGTCGATGAGGCCTTCGTTCACAAGGTCAACAGCAATGCGGCAGGCTGCCACACCCGTGCGCTTCCCGCTACGTGTCTGGAGCATGTATACCTTGCGGTCTTGAATCGTGAATTCGAAGTCCTGCATGTCCGTGAAGTGCTGTTCAAGGATGGCGCGAATGCGAAGCAATTCGGTGTAGGCTTCGGGCATCACTTCTTCCAAACGAACAACGGGAGCTGGCGTACGTACACCGGCCACCACGTCTTCACCTTGGGCGTTCATCAAGAATTCTCCGTAGAATTCCTTTTCACCGCTAGCTGGGTTACGGGTGAAGGCCACGCCTGAACCAGATTGGTCGCCCGTGTTACCGAACACCATGGCTTGCACGTTTACGGCTGTTCCCCATTCGGAGGGGATGTTGTACTTGCGACGATAGACGATAGCGCGGTCGTTGTTCCATGAACCAAAGACGGCTCCGATAGCGCCGTGCAACTGTTCCCATGGACATTCTGGGAATTCATGCCCCGTGCGTTCCAAAACTAATGCCTTGAAGCGTGCAACAAGTTCCTTGAGGTCTTCTGCATTCAGCTTGGTGTCTTCAATGCTGTGGTCACCATAGCGTTCGTCTTTGATCTTGCTGATGACTTCTTCGAAGGGTTCGTGGTCTTCGCCTGGTGCCTTCTGCACGCCAAGAACGACGTCGCCGTACATCTGAACAAAACGACGGTAGCAGTCCCATGCAAAACGTGGGTTGCCGGTGGCCTTGGAAAGGGCTTCAACCGTCTTGTCGTTGAGACCAAGGTTGAGAATCGTGTCCATCATGCCTGGCATGGACTGACGTGCGCCTGAACGAACAGCCACCAACAGGGGCATTCCTTCCGTGTCTCCAAACT
This sequence comes from uncultured Akkermansia sp., assembly GCA_964400645.1. Classification (GTDB taxonomy): domain Bacteria; phylum Verrucomicrobiota; class Verrucomicrobiia; order Verrucomicrobiales; family Akkermansiaceae; genus Akkermansia. The sequence goes on from CAYNVM010000118.1 coordinate 2,540, forward strand.
TGGTGCCCATGATGGCTTCCATGTTGGCGATACCTGCCTTGACGTCCCCTTCAAGTGAAGCTGGATACGTGCAATTATTGGCATAATAATAGGTGCAAACTTCAGTCGTAATCGTGAATCCTGGAGGCACTGGCAATCCGATACCTGCCATTTCTGCTAAATTAGCACCTTTACCCCCGAGGAGGTCTTTCATTGCTGCACGACCTTCAGCTTTTCCGTTGCCAAAGGTATATACAATCTTATCAGGATTGGCGCCACATGCGCATGTGTTTGACATAGTAGTAATTGTGAGACGTTCTATCTAATTGATCGCAACATCAGAATAAACAAAGAGAAGAGTATTGCCGCTTTCCGACAAACCTCTTCATTACTCCTTTGGCGCTTTACTGATGTCTGACAATCCTTAGTTTTTCTGAATTGTCCGAGTATAATGCGAATCTTAGCTTCGCAAGTCAAACTGTTTTTAAGTAATC
>CAYNVM010000119.1:0-2958 GCA_964400645.1 uncultured Akkermansia sp.
GACGAGCGCCAGCCCTCCTTGCCCCTTCTGTTGGCGACGCTGTTGCACGACATCGGCAAGCCAGCGTGTCGCTACGTGGAGCCGAGTGGGCGCATACGATTTAGCGGACACGACGGCGTGGGGCGCGACATGGCAAAAAAAATTTTGCGACATCTCAAGTATCCCTTGGCCATCATCGACGAAGTATCATCGATGGTCGGGCGGCACATGATGTTCATCGACGTGGCGAGCATGAAGACGAGTTCCTTGCGCAAGTTCATGTCGTCCCCGAGCTTTAGCGACGAGATGGAACTGCACCGCGCCGACAGCTTATCGTCCGTGGGGACCTTAGATTGCTACAACTTTTTGAAGGGCAAGATGGAAGAAATGGAGCATCAGCTTCATTTGCCCGAGCCATTTTTGAAAGGGATCGACTTGATACGACTTGGTCTGAAGCCAGGGCCAATGTTCCGTAAGATCTTGTCAGAAGTCTTTGTGGAGCAACTAGAAGGGCGGATCAACAGCCACGACGAGGCGATGCAATATGTCAAAGATCGCCTTGCCCCAGGAGGCGAATTCGTCGACGTCGACTGATTTTGAAAGGAGAAGGCGCCTTTTTTGTGATTGAAACAGGGGCGTGATTTCACTATACACTAGCGCAAAATTATCCCGTTCGGAGTCCAGGGCGAGAGAGGTCGTCATGGTTTACCGGACAAGAATGCTCATCCCATTCTGATACCATGCGCCCCGTTATCTACCAACTATTTGTCCGACATTTCTCCAATGAAACGACCGAAGGGATACCTTGGGGGAATAGGCGGCAGAATGGCTGTGGCACGTTCAACGGCATCACGAAGTCGGTGTTGAAAGAGCTGGTCAAGATGGGCGTGACGCACGTATGGCTGACCGGCGTGTTGCGCCATGCGACCTGTACCGAGCACCCCGGCTTGCCCGCCCAGCCCGAGAGCATCGTCAAAGGGATTGCCGGGAGTCCGTATGCCGTGGTCGACTACTACGACGTGGATCCAGACTTAGCGGAGAATGTCCCGCAGCGCATGGGCGAATTTGAGGCGCTGTTGAAGCGATGTCGGCACCTGGGGTTAGTTCCCATGATCGACTTCATCCCGAACCACGTGTCGCGCGCCTACTGTACCCAGCATCCGGGGGGCGAGCAATTTGGGGAAGGCGACAACAAGACACGATTTTTTGATCCGAACAACGCGTTTTATTACCTGCAGAGTCGCATGGGGCAGGGACATGCGCCGTTCCGGTTACCATCTGGGGAATGGAAGAAAGAGCTCTACGTGGCACGCGTGACGGGCAACAATGCCGTGACCTGGCAGCCCTCCGTTTTTGACTGGTATGAGACCGTCAAGTTAAACTACGGGTACAACTTTATTGAAGGACCGAAGGCAGCGCAGGGATTGCCCGGGATGACCACACCGCTGGCCGAGGCACCGAGGACCTGGCAGATCATGGACGACATTTTGGCCTTTTGGCAGAGCAAAGGCGTGCAAGGGTTCCGATGCGACATGGCGCACATGGTGCCGACGGCGTTTTGGCGATGGGCGATTGCGCGAGCACGGGTTCGCGAACGCAGCGTTTATTTTGTGGCCGAGGCATACGACGACCCGATGAAAGCCACCGAGGGGAATCCGCTGTACGAATTGGTGCAGGCCGGATTTGAAGGCGTGTACGACGCCGACATGTACCACCTGGCCTGCAACATCTACGAGCAAGGAGCGTGGGCGAACGACATGGACAGGCAGAACAACTCCGCCAACTTCATGATGGAGCACGGCGTCCGCTTTGTCGAAAACCACGACGAAGTGCGCATGTCATCGCCCCAGCGCTGGGGAGGCCACGGGAAGGCCGTCATGCCGGCCGTGCTGACGGCGCTTTTTGGGGCCTCGCGAGGACCCGTGTTGATCTACAACGGGCAAGAATTTGGCGAAGACGCGTCAGGGCCATCCGGGTTTGGGGGGACCGACGGGCGCACGAGCATTTTTGACTACACCTGCCTACCGCACCTGCAGAAATGGTACGCCGCGGGCAAAGTGAACAAAGACAGCCTGCCAGCCGACGACTTCAAGTTGGCCGTCTTCCACCGCCGACTGCTTCGCGCGCTCCAGCATCCTGCCTTGAGTGACGGCGAATTTTACGGGCTGAACTGGTCCAACATGCAGACCGAAGACTACGGGCGAGGGCCAGGAGACGAGGTATCAGGGCATTGGGCGTACAGCTGCCTGAGATATGATCGCAAGAGCAAAGAAGCGTTCCTCGTCGTCGCCAATTTGTCGCCCGATCACGACGCCGAGCCGATGCACGTATCCATTCCGCAGCCAGCGCTCGACTGGTGCCAGCAGCACGGGCCATGGATAGAATTCGTCAACATCCTCGACAAGAAGCAAGAGCCGATTGTGGCTCCTGTGGAAGCGATCACCACGACAGGGGTTGCCTTGAAGTTGGCTCGAGGAACCGCTATGATCTTGCGCATGAATTCTCAGGAGCAAGCTCCCGAGGAATAATGGCATTTTCAGACATGACGGCACTTACCCAACAGCTCCGCGGGCTCATAGAATCGGCACGGTTAGCCTTATCGCCCACACTACTCACCAACGCCAGTGTGGTGGCCTGCATCGCCTTTTGTGGGCAAGCGCAGGGGACGCTGAGCGCCTACCTGGTCACCGTGTGCTATGGGTTAGGGTGCTACCTGTACGGCATGTGGGGGAACGACCGAGCCGACAGCGCGTGGGACGCCGTGCATTGTCCGAAGCGCCCCGTGCCGCAAGGGCGAGTCAGCCTCTCCGCGCTACAGATCGCGATGGGCGTGGCCGTGCTGGGCGTGTTCTTCTTGGGGCATGTGCTGACCAACACCGGGTTGGATCCGCTGTACACCCTCGTTTTGTTGCTAGTGATATTCGCCTACAACGTCGTGCACCATCGGTGGACGGGGTTGGGGATACTCCTGATGGGAGC
>CAYNVM010000120.1:0-2925 GCA_964400645.1 uncultured Akkermansia sp.
AAAAAATGGAATTTGCTATGATGAAGAATGCCTATCGAGAGATTTGCAGAAGTAGCCGTGAAAGACAGCTATGAGCAAGTCATTTTGAAAGGTTTCTCACTGAGAAAATAGCATTTGCTATGATTAAAAACTGCCGATCGAGTGATCAGCAACAGTAGTCGTGAGTGCGACTACGCCCCTCAACAAACACCAAAAAAATCCCACCCCGACTTAGAATTATGAATCGAGAAATTGGAACAAATATGATCTCTATCTGCAATGATAAGTCAACCCTGAACACAAAGGGTATTTCAGACAAGCGCTCAGAAGTAAACGCTTCTGGCCTTGTTTCCGTCGCGAAGGATTCCCAGAATCCCTGCAACAGTGGAAGGAAAGGTGGCAAGAGAAATACAGTAGCAGTCAAGGCGACCAAGAAAGGAGCTTCGAAGAAGAAGCTAGCATTAAGCAACAAGGATCTACGTCGTAGAGAAGAAGTAGAGCTTTTCCAGAGCTTAGATACAGCAAAGCAGAACATCATGCGTTGCATTCATCGATTTGGCAGCGTCGTCTATCAGGGCTATGTCCAGAAGGCCCAGAGCTTAATCGATGGCAGCGAGAATTTTGACAGTATCGTCGTCACTGAGAAAGGGCAGAAAAAGGAGAACTACATGGAAGGGTTCAAGACCTTGCTTGCTCAGATAGAAGCTACTTACGAGGAGGCAAGAGAAGCTTATCGCAAGATGGCAGAGGGTAATCATGCTGGTGATTTCCAGGAGAAAGCCAGTCAGCTGATTGAGTTGTATGGTCGCTTGCAATTCAGGGACAGTGTTGTTGAAGGGTTCATCAATAGAATTGATGACGAAATGGCACAGGTGGCCAAGCTTGATCGGAAGATAAAGGCGAGCGGCGGCACCTCAAAAGAGCTGGGTCTACGCAAGGACTACGAGCTTCGCCTGTGGATGACGCATGACGAGATGACCGCTACGCATCAGGAACTCAAACACTGGGTTCGCCAATCGAATCGAATCAAGGACAAGTTGATTGAGAATAACAAAGGCCTGGTGGAATCCATTGCGAAGAAATACACGAACAGAGGTCTTCCCCTTGAGGATTTGGTTCAGGAAGGGAACCTGGGCCTGATGAAAGCCGCGGAGAAGTTTGAATACAGCCGCGGGTGCCTGTTCTCCACCTGTGCGACGCCGTGGATTGAGCAGGGGATTAGGAGAGCGATAGAAAACAAGGCAAGAATAATTCGCATTCCCGTTCACATGGTTGAGAAGATCAACAAGATGAAGAAAGTTCAGGAGAGATTAGCCCAGGAATTTGGGGAAGAAGCAACGCCTGAAGAGATTGCTGAAGAGCTCAATTGGGATGTGAACCATGTGAGAGAGATGCTGAAGATGTCGTCGCTAGAGCCCATTTCCTTGGATGAGCCTGTGGGAGACTCAGAGGGAGCCTTATTTGGGGACATCATCGAAGACAAGAACGCAGAGAATCCCGCGGAGAAAGCCAATTTCTACTTTATCCGGAAGGAGTTGGAAAAAGCGTTGGGGACACTCAGCAACATTGAACGGCAAGTGATCGAGCAACTCTATGGGTTTCTGGATGGCTTCTCCAAAGCCTTGAAGGAAGTCGGCCAACTGCTCAATGTGAGTAGCGAACGCATTCGACAGATTGCCACCAAGGCGTTGGCCAAGTTGAGAAACTTACCGATCATGAGCGAGCTCAGGGACTCCCTTGATCTGTCAGGAAACTGATAGCAGGAACGAGGCGTGTTTTCAGGGGAGATTCAGGCGTTTTGTCTGGGTCTCCCCTTTTGCTTGGAATAGAATCATATGGTATAATACTGCGATCTACTACTGTGACTACTTCTAGGAAAAATTTTTGGCCAGAAAAGAAACAGAAAAGGGTGAGCTTCGTCAGGGAGCTTTGGGACGATTCCGTTCAGCGCTACCTCGAGCAAATAAGCTCTATTCGTGCACTTAGCCGAGAGGAAGAACAAGAGCTTTTTCAGCGCATCGAGACAGCGAAGGCGAATATTCGGCGAAGCCTTCTGCGATTTGGCATCGTCTATGAGTCCTATATGGCAGAGGCCCAGGGCGTGATCGATGGCACCGAACGTTTTGCCAGCGTTGTCGCAGACAAGGGGGTACCTAAGAGGAAGTACAAGATGGGGTTAAGAGGCTTGATGGCCCAGATAGAAGAAGTTCATGCGAAGGCTGGTGCGGCTTATGGCAGGATGGTGAAGAAAGAGGGAAGTAAGGCGAGTGGATTCACAAAATTTCTCCATCAGCTGATTGAGTTGTATGGTCAATTGTCCTTCAAACACAGTGTTGTTGAAACGTTTACCGAGCACATCGATCAAGTCATGGCAGAGGTGGCTGAGCTTGAGCGTCAGATTGAGGCGAGTGGCGGCACCGCAGAAGAGCTGAGCAAGCGAGAAGAATATGAGCTCCGACTGTGGATGAACCACGATGAGATGAAGGCTGCGCATCAGGAGCTCCAACACTGGGTGGGTGAAGTACGCCGAGCTAGGGATAAGATTGCCGAGTCTTATCTTCGCCTGGTGGTTTACATGGTGATCCATTCGAATCAATACCATAACCGAGGCCTTTCCTTATGGGATTTGATTCAGGAAGGGAACACGGGTCTGATGAAGGCCGTGGATAAGTTTGATAGCAGTCGTGGTTTGAAGTTATCCACCTATGCCCCTTCGTGGATTCATAAGGAGATCTCGCGAGCGATTGAAAACAAAGGGTGCTTGGTTCGCTTACCCGTCTACATGAGTGAGGAGATCAGCAAGTTGAAGAAAGTTCAGGAGATTTTAGCCCAGGAATTGGGGAGAGAAGCAACGCCTGAAGAGATTGCTGAGGAGCTTAATTGGGATGTGAAAAAGGTGATGGGGATGCTTGAGGCTACTCAGCAAACGGTCACTTTGGATGAGGC
>CAYNVM010000121.1:0-2872 GCA_964400645.1 uncultured Akkermansia sp.
AGGACTCCCACGAGGGCTTGCTTGGCCACAAAATCTCTGAACAGCTCGCGTCCGTTGGGGCGATGCATGGTGGTCACAACGGTCTCTCCATCGCGTCGCGCCCAAGCAATGCAGACCGTGCCAACGGGCGTCTCAGGTGTTCCTCCTCCAGGACCTGCCAGCCCTGTCACGGACACTGCCCAGTCGGCGTTGGCGCGTTCTCTCGCTCCTTCAGCCATCGCTCGGGCAACGGGTTCGCTCACGGCTCCCCATTCGTCGAGCATGGTCGCAGGAACGCCCAACTGGCTTTCCTTCGCTTCGTTGGCATAGGTCACCCATCCGTAGTGGAACACGGAGGACGCCCCGGGAATGTCGGTAATGCGTCGGGCAATCAATCCCCCGGTGCAACTTTCTGCCGTAGCAATCGTCTGATGTCTTTCGGCGAGCAGGTGAACGAGGTGTTCTTCCACCCCTTCGCCACTGGAACTCACAATGCTTCCACCCACCAAGTCAAAGAGGCATTTCTCGGCCTGATCAAGCACGTCTGCCGATCCAATCAGCCGAACATCCACTTCGCCCGGGCGAGCGCAATAGCCCAACTCCAAGCCCTGAATGGACGTCAATGGAGCATCCACTACCTCGTGAAGATCACTTTCTCCCAAGCCCACCACCTTGAACACGCGCATCATCTCAGTGGAGTCCGCGGACATCTCTGCCATCTTGGGCAAGACGTAGTTGCTCATCATCGGCATGAGTTCGCGTGGCGGTCCTGGCAAAAGCACGGTGTCGGGCAAACCGAGTTCGGGTCGGGCGGGCATCCATAGTCCTGGCGCTGTGCCGTGCGGATTCGGCAACACGATGGCTCCTTCTGGGACCATCGCCTGTTGGTAATTGCATTCGGCCACGGTCCGTCCTCGCTCGTGGAAGTAGTTCTCGATGGTGCGTGCCACGTCGTCATCGCGCATCAATCGAACCTGGAACAGCTCGGCCAAAGCATCGCGTGTCACGTCGTCACTCGTCGGTCCCAAGCCCCCAGTCACAATGAGCATTCGGGTGCGCTTGGCCGCCTCGCGCATGGCCTCAGCAATCGCCGTGCCATCAGGTACAACGGTCTGCCGGCTCACTCGCCAGCCGATGCCAAACAACTGTTTGCCGATCCATGCGGCATTCGTGTTCACAACAAGCCCCAAAAGGAGCTCACTCCCCGTATTGATCAGCTCCGCTGTGTGTTCGACCATACCCCAACTATGCTCCTCTTCATAATTCCTGGCAACATTCATGCCTATAACGGAATAAAATCTTTTCCCACAGCGTCACGCTTGTCATAATGCGCCCGACCCCTTGGAGTCTGAATTCTCGGCCTCACCGGTCTACTTCGCCTATGAATACCAACGATCACGGAACAAAGCGTTCCACCAAAATTATCTGCACTGTCGGACCAGCTACTGATTCTCCCGAAATGCTCGGCAAGCTGATTCAAGCAGGTGCCAATGTTTTCCGACTCAACATGAGTCACAGTAAACATCCGTGGGTCCGTGACGTCGTCCTGCGCATCCGCGAACAAGCTAAGCGTCTCAAGGCTAACGTTGCTGTCCTTTTCGACCTTCAAGGTCCTTCCATCCGCACGGGCGAATTGCCTAAGCCTTACGCTCTCAAGGAAGGCGACCGCATGGAATTCCGCACCCAGGGTTCCGAACCTGAACTCGCCTACTCCACCACCGTCAACTACGAAGGTTTGTTGCAGGATGTTCAGCCCCAAAATACCATCGTCGTCGATAACGGGGGCATCCTCATGCGCGTGGATGAAATCAAGACGGATCGCATCCTCTGCACCGTCCTCACGGAAGGCTCTTTTGGCTCACGCCGCCACATCAATTTGCCTGGCGTTGCTCTCCGTCTCCCTGCCCTCACGGATAAGGACTTGGCTGACTTGGCTGTCGCTGTCGAATGCGATGCCGACTACGTCGCTATGTCGTTCGTCCGCAGTGCTGAACACATCAGCGAACTCCGTGGTCACATCGAACGCCTCCACGGTCACGCCCAAATCATCGCTAAGATCGAGGACCAACAGGCCATCCGCAATATCGACGAAATCATCCACACCGCCGATGTCATCATGGTGGCTCGTGGCGACTTGGGCATTGAAGTCAGCATTGAAGAATTGCCCATCATTCAGCGCCGCATCATCCGCAAGTGCCACCGTCTGGGTAAGCGCTGCATCATCGCCACGCACATGCTGGAATCCATGATCACTCAGCCGACCCCAACCCGCGCTGAAGTGACGGACGTCTCTAACGCTGTCTCGGAACAAGTCGATGCCGTCATGCTTTCGGGTGAAACCTCCGTCGGTCTTTATCCTGTCCGCTGCGTCAATGTCCTGGACTCCATTGCCAAGCGCATGGAACACGCTCCTGACATGCACTTCGACGAGGAAACCATCCTCCGCACCGACCGCAAACGCGCCCTCAAGGCTGCCATCAGCTTGGCCGACTCCGTTCAAGACGCTAGCTTGGTAATCTTCACCCGCCGCGGTCTCCTCGCTGTCGATGCCGCTGTCATTCGCCCCAAGAATGCTTCCATCTACGCATTCTGCAATGACCCCATTGTGATGCGCCGCCTCGCCCTCGCCCGTGATGTCATCGCCTTTGAAACAACCTTCCAAGTCGATGCTCGCCGCATGGTTGATGCCGCTGTCACCATCCTCAAGGAAACTGGCTACGTCCACGACGGTCAACCTCTCGTCATCGTAGGTGACTGCTTGCAAGGCGAACTCATCGCCGATTCCATTATCTTCCTACAAGCCTAACAAGGCTTCCCCCAACTCTTCAAAACACCTTCCGGTCCTCGATCGGAAGGTGTTTTTACATCACAGAAGTGCAGTCAGAGTTGGCAA
>CAYNVM010000122.1:0-2734 GCA_964400645.1 uncultured Akkermansia sp.
GCGGTTGCCTTCGTCAGCAGAAGGAATGGGGAGAACCTTGCGGTACCAACCGATGCCGACCCATGGAAGCTTGCCTGTTTCGTTTTCAAGTTCCATGCGGAAAGGTCCTTCGATACCCCAGTCGTGAGGGAGGTCGAGAGAGCGCCATGTGGAGTCGTTGAAGCTAGGAGCTTCAGGGCGACTGTTTGCCTTGTCCGAAGAAGGAGCGAGAGGGGTAATCTTTTGGCCTTTTTGATCTTTGAAGACGAGTTCGCGGATACTAGCCCAGTTGTTACCCGTGTTGCCGTTCACGGTAATCTTATAATAGCGGAAGTTACCAGACAGCTTGGCAGTGTCTTCCTTGGAGTCGTTCGACTGATTGACCTGGGCGATGGTTGTCCATGACTTGTTGTCAGCGGAACCTTCGATTTTGTACTGGTGGTCTGCCTGCTTTTCCCAAGCGATGTCGAGGGTCTTAGGAGCGACAGCCTTGCCCATATCGAGGACGAGGTAGTGGCCAGCTTGGTTGTTAGAGGCGCACCAACGGGTGGAGTTATCACCGTCGATGGCGTTAGAGGCAGGGTTGCCATTTTCTTCGCTATCTGCATAGATGCGACTGTCACTGTTGCCGGGTTCGGGGCGCATGGTGCCGTCGGGCATTTTGCCGTAACGATCAAATTTCCAACCGAAATCAATGGTCTCCCGTTGCGAGGAGTCAACCGGTGCAGCGAAGGTCTGGGCGACGCAAAGAGCCGTCAGCAGAGCGATGCGTGAAAATGGGGCTTGCATGGTGACTAGTTAGTAGCGATTAGACTGGGTAAAATCAAGCGTGTTCTTTTGTTGAACGGTTGATGAGGGAATAGGTCCCTCTGAGGGAGGGTGACAGTGTTGGAGCTTGCTATTATAGGGGAATACTTGTAATTAGTACACTTCACAAGACATGACGATTGCCGATACCATTTTGATAGACCCGTTGATGACGACATTGCAAACAGTGGGGCTTATTATAGCCATTGTCCTGTTATTTAATTTCATGATTTTCTTCCATGAATTGGGGCATTTTTTTGCGGCGCGTTGGAGAGGATTGTATGTGGATCGTTTCCAGATTTGGTTCGGGAAGGCCTTGTGGAAGAAGAAAATTAATGGCGTCGAGTGGGGAATAGGTTGGATTCCTGCTGGCGGTTTTGTGTCGTTGCCTCAGATGGCTCCGATGGAGGCGATTGAGGGACAGGCGAATTTGCCCGAAGATTTGAAGCCGATTTCGGCCTTGGACAAGGTGATTGTGGCGGCTGCGGGACCTTTCGCCTCGTTTGTCTTGGCTGTGGTGTTTGCACTGTTGGTGTGGGGAATTGGGAAGCCCGACATCGAATTCCCTGTGACGACGATTGGTTATGTGCCAGCGGAGTCGTCTGCAGCGAAGGCTGGATTGCAGGCAGGAGACCGGATTTTGCAGATTGACGGGACGCCCGTGGATCACTGGACAGGTGGTTTGAATGGTGTGCGCGAGCTCATCAAGTTGGGCGAAGCAGAGCGCATTCAGTTTTTGATTGAGCGCCCAGGAGTGGACGCTCCGATGCTGATTGAGAGTGGCTATGAAGTGCCTGAGACGGCATGGTGGCAACGTGGATCATTGCGTAGCGTCGGCATTCTGCCTGCGACGTCCGCTGTGGTGGGAGGCGTGCTTGAGGGAAGTCCCGCTGCGAAGGCAGGGATTCAGCCTGGCGATGAAGTGGTGACCTTGGACGGCGAAAAAGTGTGGAGTCCTGCTGCTGTAGGCTTCAAGACGAAGTCGGGTGCGGCCGTGACGTTGGGGGTGAAGCGCGAGGGCGTTGAAGGTGTGCAATCGGTGACGGTAACGCCAGAGGTACCGAAGAATTGGCAGGGAATGGAAAAGAGTTTTGCCCTGACTGGAATTATGTGGGCGCCCTCGAAGGAGATTCGCCAGACGACGATTTATCCGACGCCAACGACTCAGGTGGTGGGAAGTTTGAAGTGGATTGGCGACACGTTTAAGAAGTTGTTTGCGCCGAAGAGTGAAGTGGGTGTGCAACACCTGAGCGGTCCTGTGGGGATTGCGACGAGCTTTTACCAGATGTTGAAGGCGGAAGATGGTTGGAAGTTGGCACTGTGGTTTGCCGTGGTGCTGAACATCAACTTGGCCGTGCTGAACATTCTGCCGTTGCCTGTGGTGGACGGCGGTCACGTGGTGCTAGGCTTTTTGGAGATGATTGTGGGTCGCCCAGTGGGTGGCAAGGTGCTTGAAATGGTGCAGATTGGCTTTGTGCTCGTGCTGTTCTCATTCTTCTTGTTCGTGACGTTTAAGGACGTCGGGGATCTGTTTGGGAAGCCTTCGTCCTCTGAAGAGAAGTTGCCTCCGCCAACCTTCTTGGCTTCAAGTATGCAGCTTGAAAGCCCTAGGTCTTAGGGATAACCCTTTGTAATTTTGCGCGTATTGCGCCCGGTTGAAAACTCCTCCCGATAGCCTCGGAAGGAGTTTTTTTTAGGGCTGATGGGACCAAAATTGTGTGGAATGATAATGATTTGCTTTAGATGATTATGTTTGGCAATGTGGTATGTGATTGTATAATATTGTAAGTTGCTTAAAATGAGTGTTTTGTATTAAATAATGAACGTTTGAAAAATCGAATTGAATTTTCGGGGGGGGGAGATATCATAGGGCGTTACAATCATTAAATACGCTTATGCGGTTAAGATTACCTCTCCTCTTATTGGCGTCATTACTGACTGCAATCTC
>CAYNVM010000123.1:0-2711 GCA_964400645.1 uncultured Akkermansia sp.
CTTCTGCTTTGCTATATTGCGGATTCTCGCTTTCAGGCTTGTTGAGTTTCTCACAGTAGTACTTCTAAATACGGTCGTAAGAGATTGGTAACATGGAGCTTATTGGCGTATGCGCTTAGGCGATTCAAGTCCTTTGTGGAGGAGGAAGAGAATTGTTTTAGGGCAAAGATCAAAGTTTCCGTACCTAACTTATTTCTGCTACGGATGATATCGCAGATGGTGCGTTCTAAATTGTAAGTGGGGACGAGGTTGCCAGCGGGTGTTCGCAGGGTAGTTTTCCCCAATTCAAAGAGGTCGGGGGCAATGTAGTAGACCTTGCATTCTGCTTTGATGCTGGGTGAGGGAATGCAGTTTGATGGCGTAGTGATGGAGTGTTCAAACGGAGTCCTGTCTGAGATCCCATGCAAGAATAGGGCTGTTTCATGGGAGAAGATGAGCTTTTGGGAACGCTTGCTTATGGACAACAATTCGTCCTGCAAATCATCGGGAAGGAGGTATTGCCCTCGGACGATTCGTTGGAGTTTGTTTTCTTTGCACAGCTTGGAGAGAGTTGCCTTAGAGACACCATGCTCCGATGCAATTTTCGTTTCGATCAGTCCGCCATGTTTTTGAGCAATGGCGGTAAGTTTGCTCATCGCTGTCATGTTATTTGTACTTACGACATAATATTGATAGTGAAATTATGATATAAGTCAATTTTATTCAGACGGATTCAGGCCTCAATGTGAGTGGCTCACATGGTTGCGATGTAGACAACATCTTGCCCTTGGGGAGCAAGGGGGTATAGTGGGGGAGTATGTTTGATATGTTGGTTCGGTTGTATGACTTGCCTGATGTGGGGGGGCATGTTCGGGAGATGGAGAAGTTGGGAATAACGTTGCGTCGACCTGGTGCGTATGAGAGGCATTTGGTGTTGGATTGGGTGGGGCGGACGTTTAGTCCCAAGTGGGTGAGTGAGACGAAGGTAGCGTTTTCACGTCAGCCGATTAGTTGTGTGATTGCGACGAAAGACAGTCAGGTGATCGGTTTTGCGTGTTATGATGTGACGTCAAAGGGCTTTTTGGGGCCGATGGGAGTGGATCCTGCGTGGCGAGGATCGGGGTTAGGGAAGGATCTGTTAGTGACGGCCTTGCAAGAGCTTCATCATTTAGGCTATGCGTATGCGATTGTGGGCGGGGTGGGACCCGACCAGTTTTATGCGAAATCCGTGGGAGCGATTCCGATTCCGGGGAGTACGCCAGGGATCTATCGGGATATCTTGCCAGAGCCGAAATGAGGGGCGAGGCGAGAGGGATTGACATTGACTTTTAGGCTCTGGGAATGTAAGGAATCCGGCTATGTTGCAAGCAGGTATTGTAGGTCTTCCGAATGTAGGAAAATCCACGTTGTTTAATGCTGTCACGCGCACGCGAAAGGCGCAGGCGGCGAATTATCCGTTTTGTACGATTGATCCCAACGTGGGGATGGTGACCGTGCCAGATAAGCGTCTGGACGTGCTTGCCGAGATGTCGAAGTCGGAGAAGATTGTTCCGACGGTGATTGAATTTGTCGACATCGCAGGGTTGGTGAAGGGAGCTTCTGAGGGGGCAGGTTTGGGCAACCAATTCTTGGCTAATATTCGCGAGGTTGACGCCATTGTGCAGGTGGTTCGTTGCTTTGACAACGACGACATCATTCACGAATTGGGATCAGTGGATCCATTGCGCGACATTGAAATCATCAATTCCGAGCTGATTTTGGCGGACATTGCGACGTTGGAAAAGCGCCGTACATCGCGTGAACGCAAGGCACGTGGGGGTGAGAAAGAAGCCAAGGACGAAGTGGCACTGATCGACAAGATCTTGCCTCATTTGAACGAAGGCCATTCGGCGATTACCTTCCACGACGAATTGAGCGACGAGGAAGTGAAGTTGCTGAAGAGCTTCTGCCTGCTGTCCGACAAGAAGAGCATTTTTGCCTGCAACGTGAATGAGGACGAGTTGGCTCAAGCCATTGACTCGCCTGAAGAACATCCTTATGTGTCACGAGTACGCCAGTACGTGGCTGAGCACCACAATGCAGAAGCTATTGTGATTTCAGCTCGCATTGAAGAAGAGTTGATCGACATCGACGAAGAAGAAGCCAAGGAATACTTGGCTGACTTGGGCGTGCAGGACTCTGGCGTTTCAAAATTGATTCAGGCCGTGTATCACCTGTTGGGCTTGCGCACGTATTTGACGACGGGTGTGAAGGAAACGCGCGCCTGGACAATTCCCGCAGGAGCTAAGGCTCCGCAAGCGGCTGGGGTCATTCACACGGACTTTGAACGCGGCTTCATCGCAGCGGAAATTGTGGCTTACGACGACCTGGTGGCCTGTGGGTCAAAGGTTGGCGCAAAGGAACAAGGGAAGTTGCGCATTGAAGGCAAGGAATACGTGGTGCAGGACGGCGACGTGATTGAGTTCCGCTTCAACGTATAAGTTTTTCATATCGGTGGAGTTAAGGGTTCTTGCTCATTGTAGTGAGAACCCTTTTTTTGTGGAGAGGGGGCGAGTGATTGTTTAGTTTTTTTGACTATTCCCTTAAAAAGATCTTGCCAAGTGTGGAGAGCTCGTGTATAAATCCGCCACCACAAAACGGCAGGATAGCTCAGTGGTAGAGCAGAGGACTCATAAGCCTTTGGTCGCGAGTTCAAATCTCGCTCCTGCTACCAAATAAAGCCCCGAGAGCAA
>CAYNVM010000124.1:0-2655 GCA_964400645.1 uncultured Akkermansia sp.
TACGATTAAAGAGTCTGCCCTTCAGTTGAAAGGCAGACTCTGATGCGTTCACCGTACAATAAAAATTACCGTTTATTTTGTTTTGCCGTTTTAAGGAATTAGCGTTTGGATGCTTGCGCTAGTTGTTTTAAAGGACATTTGCAGGAACACTGACCACAGCGGCCTTCGCAGCTTGAACCTGAGATCAGTGAACGAACTCGACGGATCAAGCCTTGTCCTCTACTCACCGATTGGTTCTTTGTTTCTGTTTCTCGCTTGGCCATTGTTCCTAACGAGGCAAAAGTTAGTCTAAACTAAGTTGTAAGTCAAGAGGATAATTTACAGCTCTGAGAAAAATAAGAGGACGAGAAAAAAATTAGAAAAGAGAACCGATTTGGAAAGCAAGGATCGCGACGATAAGCCCAAGTAAGTCCAGGAAGAGCACATTGCTCACCGTAAACAGCCATGAGCCAGACTCCTTACGCATCACCGAAACAGTTGCAACGCAAGGCATAGCAATCAAACAAATCAGCATGATGCAGAGTCCCTGTAAGGGCGAGTAATTACGTTGGATCTGATGTCTCAGCGAAGGTGCTTCGTCGCTCTCTAGTTCATCTTGGGGGACAGAATATAAAATGCCCAATTGAGTTACAAAAACTTCCTTAGCCGCAAAGGCCCCCAGAAGAGCCGAGTTAGTTTTCCAGTCGAGTCCAGCCCACTTAGTTACAGGCTCAAAGAAACGGCCAATTTGGGCAGAATAAGAAGAGCTCTCGTGAGGAGTTTCGACAGAAGCCTGGAGTGCTGCATGATCAGCGCTCACTTCTTCCTCTCTGGGATAAGTATTCAGGAACCAAAGGATGACAGAGGCAAAAAGGATAAAGGTAGAAGCCTTTTTGAGGTACATGAGCGCACGTTGCCACATCACCATCAGCAAGTTGCGAGCTGTTGGCATACGATAAGGAGGTAATTCCATGATGAACACTTCATCATCGCCTTTGAACAACGTGGATTTCAAAATACGAGCCGTAAAGACTGCGAGAATAATCCCGACAAGGTAAATGCACCACAAGATCTCAGCTTGGTAATGCTGAGGGAATAGAGCCGAGATAAACAAAATGTAAATGGGGAGGCGAGCTCCGCAACTCATCAACGGCAAAACAAACATTGTGGCTAATCGGTCACGGCGCGACTCAATGCTACGCGTTGCCATAATTGCAGGCACCGAGCAACCGAAGCCGATCAACATGGGGATGAAGCTTTTGCCATGAAGTCCCATCTTATGCATGAGACGATCCATAATGAAGGCAGCACGAGCCATGTACCCACTCTCCTCCAACAGAGCGATGAAGAAGAAAAGGATCAGAATGGTGGGGACAAACGATAAGACACCACCCACGCCCCCAATGACGCCGTCTTGCACAAGCGAGCAAAGTTGAGGAGAGTCAGCCAGTAGTTCACCAAGCTTCGAGCTTATCCAGCCAAACAAGTCCTCCGTCCACCCGACAATGGGGTCACCCAGTGTAAAGGTCACAAAAAAGACCAAGTACATGGCTACCAAGAAAAGAGGAATCCCCAACCACCGATTCGTGGCCACCGAGTCGATACGATCCGTCCACTTCAATCTCTCGCGACGGTTGGCCAACAACGTCTCTCTGACCAGGCCAGAAATATACCCATAGCGTCGGTCAGCAAAGAGGATAGCTACAGGCAACGAATCGCGTTCAACCAATTTAGAACGCAAAGTCTTGGCAAGCTGAAGCAAGCCTTGTCCCGCTTCGCCCCGGGAAGCATACCTAGAGCAAATATCTTGATCGCCTTCCAATAACTTTTCAGCAAGATAGCTCTTCGGCTCAACATCCTGATTGCAGGACGAAGCCTCCAACGCCGCCACCATTTCACGAACAGCCGCATCCTCCGCAACGCCATATGGAGTGGGTTTGGGATGCGGTTGGCCTTCAGAAGCATAGGCAATTTGCCCCATCATCCGCTTCATGGTCTCAATCCCTTCACCACTCGCCCCAGACGTCCGAACAATGCGCATCCCTAGCAACTTCTCTAATTGCTCTGTGTCGTATTCAAGACCCTGCTCTTCAGCCTCATCGCTCATATTCAAGACGAGCAATACAGGCACATTGAAATGCCACAACTGAATCGTCAAATAAAGATGGCGATCCAAGTTAGTGCTATCCGTCACATCGACAATCAGATCAATATCGCCAGCCGACAAACTCTCCGTGACCACTTTCTCCTCGGGAGAACCTCCACCCAATCGATAGACGCCTGGCAAATCAACGAGATCAACCTCGCCATTGTCCGTATGTAAAACGCCACTCTTGCTTTCGACAGTGACACCAGGGTAATTCCCTACGTGTTGTCTGGCGCCTGTCAGGGCATTGAATAAGGTCGTCTTGCCACAGTTGGGATTCCCCAAAAGAGCTACTTTAGGTCGTTGTTTGTTCATCTTTGTGAGCTGAGGGCAATATCGGAAAATCAGCTAAGCTATCGACGCATGAACCATGGCCACAGGGAGACATCCCGATCAGGAAGGGATATTCCCTGCACAAACCAAAGTCATGCTACGAGCCAATGGGACCTACAAGAATGCAGGAAGCTTCACTGGGACGAAGCGCAAGCATTGTCCCGCGAATGCGAATCAAAATAGGGCCACCAAAGGGA
>CAYNVM010000125.1:0-2611 GCA_964400645.1 uncultured Akkermansia sp.
CGTTACGGTCACGCTGGTCTCCCTGACGACACCATCCGCCTGAACTTCCGTGGCACAGCGGGTCAGTCATTTGGCGCCTTCCTCGCTCACGGCATCACCCTTCAACTCACCGGTGAAGCCAACGACTACCTCGGCAAGGGGCTTTCTGGTGGCAAGATCATCGTCCGTCCCTCGGAAACGGCCACCTATCAGCCAGAAGAAAATATCATCGCCGGGAACGTTCTTCTGTACGGCGCAATCAACGGTAAGGTCTTTATCAACGGCAAGGTGGGCGAACGCTTCGCTGTCCGCAACTCAGGTGCTACTGCCGTCGTTGAAGGCACGGGCAACCACTGCTGCGAATACATGACGGGCGGTTGCGTCGTCGTCCTCGGTGAGACGGGCGTCAACTTCGGCGCAGGCATGAGCGGTGGCTACGCCTTCGTGCTCGATGAAGACGGTTCCTTCGACCGCCGTTGTAACCTCACCACCATCGACCTTGAGCCCGTCATTGAAGCCGAAGACATCGACTTGCTCCGCTCACTCATCGAAGAGCACGTCCAACTCACAGGTTCGCCTCTCGGTCAACGCATCCTCGACCACTGGAACGACAAGTTGCCTCAGTTCGTCAAGGTCTTCCCCATGGAATACCGCAAAGCACTTGGCCGCATGACACCTCAGGATGCCAACATTGTCCGCACGGACGCTCACAACTAACCCTTACAGGGACGGGGTACGGCCCCGTCCCTCCTTCCTCTGATGTTTCCTTCTCTCCAACTCTCCGGCAATAGTCTAGAACTCGAGATCCTTCTTGAGATCTCCAAAATGATTGTTCGTCGCAACAAGAATGAGGATCTCTGGGGAAGTGTCCTCGGCGTTCTCCGCGATAAACTCGGCCTTGTCCGCACGGCCCTCACCCTACGCCACGGAGATGAACTCGTTATCGAAGCTTCGCTCGGCCTCAGCGACCACGCTCGCGCCCTCGGCAAATACCACCTCGGCGAAGGCGTCACGGGACGAGTCGGCGCCACGGGTAAGCCAGCCATCATTGTCGACACCACAGCTGAAGGCGATTTCCTGAACCGCACGCAAACTCGCCAAAACGACAAACCAGAATCATTCATCTGCGTCCCCATCGTTCGAGGAGAAGACATCATCGGCACCTTCTCGGCCGACTTCCCGAAGCTTGAAGAAGAAGAGTTGGACAAGCTTCTCAACCTCTGGGTAGTCATCGCCAACATCATTGCGGACGCCGTGGAGAACTTGCGCGAGGAAGTGGAAGAGCGCGAACGCCTTCAGGATGAAAACGACCGCTTGCGCCAGCAACTCTGGAAGCAGACGCGCACCGTCGGCATCATCGGCAACTCGTCGCCCATGCGCGCCATTCAGCTCCAGATGATCCAAGTCGCCCGTTCCTCCGCCACCGTCCTCATTCGTGGCGAATCCGGCACAGGTAAGGAACTCATCGCCCAATCCATCCACTACAGCTCCGACCGCAAAGAAGGCCCCTTCGTCGCGGTCAACTGCGCTGCGCTCCCCGAAAATCTTGTAGAATCCGAACTCTTCGGCCACGAGAAAGGCGCATTCACGGGCGCTCACAAGATGCGCAAAGGCCGTTTTGAAGTCGCCGCCGGTGGCACTCTCTTCCTCGACGAAATTGGCGACATCTCCCCGGCCGTCCAAGTCAAACTCCTCCGCGTCCTCCAAGAACGTGTTTTTGAACGCGTGGGCTCGCAGGAACCCATCAAGGCCAACGTCCGCATCATTGCCGCCACCAGCCGCAACTTGGAGGAGAAGATGCAAGAAGGCACCTTCCGAGAAGACTTATTCTACCGACTCAACGTCTTCCCCATCCACGTTCCCCCGCTCCGCGCCCGCAAATCGGACATCATCTCGCTTGCCGACTACTTTCTGGACAAATATAATGCGGCCCACAACAAAAAGGTGGTGCGCATCTCAACGCCAGCCATCAACATGCTGATGTCCTACCACTGGCCAGGCAACGTCCGCGAACTGGAGAACATGATCGAACGCTCCGTCCTCGTCTCTGAAGATGGCGTCATCAACACCTTCGACCTCCCGCCTTCGCTCCAAACCGCTGCCGCCACCAACACTGTGCAGCGCATGCCTGGGCAGACCTCGGGAGGACTCGAACCGCAGACGGCCGCCTTTGAGACGGAGATCATCACGGACTCGCTCAAGAGGAACCAAGGCAACGTAGCGGCATCGGCACGTGACCTGCAAACCACCATCCGCAAGCTCCACTACAAAATCGCCAAGCTCGGGATTGATCCCACCATCTACAAATAGCCACTCAGACTTCCATCATGCGACTCGGACTCATCCAACCCAACGTCACCACGGGTGACTTTTCCCGGAATGTCCGGGCTCTCATCGAAGCCTATCGTGCCTGCCTTGACGGCGAATCAGACCTCATCATTGCTCCGGCTCACAGCCTGACTGGTCCCCTTGTTGGCAACCTGCGCTTGCGCTCGGCGTTCTCTCGAGAACATGAAGCTGCGATCAACTATCTCTCCCTTGAGCTAGCCCAGACGCCACTCATTACCGTCACCCAAGTCCAAGATTACCCTGAGTTGGTTATTCTGACGCATCAAAGCATCCAACGTCACCC
>CAYNVM010000126.1:0-2573 GCA_964400645.1 uncultured Akkermansia sp.
TCCATCTCATGGCAGGTATTCTAAGGAGAATATCCGTGGGGGTAAATACAAGATTCCGCCCTTACGCACACACTCGAGACGAGTGGGGTAAGGGCGGTTCCTCTACTTTCCAACCTAAAGATGTGAAGCTCTACTTAGTAGCCCATTTGGATGCGTTCGAGTCTTTGACGGACTTCAGGAGGCACATTGGCTTTATCCTCTTGAGTGGTGTAAGGGCCTTCAAAGAGGAGTTTGCCGTTGTGATCCTTGACGACGACTCGCGTGCCGTCCATGGGGTTACTCGTCATTTCAATGGAGCCTTGGCTATCGTGGAGTCTGATCACCGAGTTTGAGCCATTGCTGTGCGATTGAGAGAAGGTGATGCCGTTACCCGTGCCAGGGGCAATGCGGATTCCTGAGCTACCGGACGAATGGTGAATGCTCAGGCCTCTATCCATCATGGCACTCAGGATATTGAGATATTCGAAGGCGTCAGAGCCATTAAAGCCCTGCATCATTTGACGCATGGTTTGCATGGCGTTTTGGACGTCATCGCCCAAGTTGGAGCCAGAATTTTGTTGAGGGAGAGAAGGGAAGTTAGGCAAGGGCTGGAGACCTGGAGCCGTCGAGTTGCCCGAGTTGCTTGGGTTGATGGGGAAGCGATGGCGACCGGCGCCGATGGCCTTGCCGATCTTGTCAAACATGGAAGTGCCTGAAAGAGAGTCATCGGAGTCATCATTGGGCAGATCGCCCAGATTTGAGCCATCGAGCACCACTTCGCACTGTTCTTCCTTGCCAGCACGCAGGTAAGTGACGGCCACGGAATCTCCCGGTTTGTAACCAGCCAACGCATCTTTCAGGGAGCTAGGGCCAGATAAGTGGGTGTCGCCAATTTGAGTGATGATGTCCAGATTCTTGAGTCCAGCTTTAGAGGCGGGTCCATTTGGATCAATGCTTTCAATGGCAATGCCCGGATAACCATTCATGGCCAACTGCGCTTGGACGAGAGAAGGAACTTCACCCGGGACGATGCCCAAACGGACATGCTTGGCCGAGGTGTTGAGGGGGCGCTGGAGGTTATTGGCGTTTTGAGAAGCGTTTGACCTGGCTGACTTCTTAGGCAACGGAGCGACGGTGTCGATTTGTAGATCGTCATCGCTCGGGGAGACGGAGACAGGACGATCAATTCCCAGGGCGTAAGAGCTTAAACCTAGACCAAGAACTAATAAGAAATGAGGGTAAGAGAACATGGGATAAAAGGGGGATCAATAGGTTTCAACAGGGACAACAACCATCTTGGTGGCAGGAGCCGAGATGAGGACTCTATTACCATTGTTGTCTTGCAACTCAACAGAATCTTCGTAATCGACCAGATAGCTACGTTCCGCCTTGCCGCTTTCCGCATTCCAGTTCACGCCGTTATCGACGATTCGTACGGTTTGGCGGTTGAGGTCACCCGTTCCTACGACTTGGGTGGGATTTGCCGTTGTTGCCACCAGATTGGAGCTAGTGGGATCATTGACAACTTGAGCATCGCGCAGCAGGGTCATGGCGAGTCCCCCCAGAATGAGCACAGCGGCACAGGCGGCTCCCCACCAACGGAGAGTATGGTGGACCACAGGACTCTTAGAGACAGCTTCCGAATGATCAGACACAGCGGAGGCCTCTTTGGCTTCATCCATGGCCAGAGACCACTTCATCGTTGCCAGTTGGCTTGGAGCCTTAGGGCGTAGCTTTTTGAGACGCTCTTCCGTCGCTTCCATAGCCGCTTGGTTCATCAACGTTGCCCAAGAGTGGATCTTGGCATCATCGATTGAGCGACTGGGATGAAATTTGCTGAGTTGAAGAGATAAGTGCTCTTCATCTTGTGGAGATAAGTCAGACTCCATCTTATCGTTGGGTGTATCACTCATCATTGTTGTAGCTCCTGAAAATTAATGACCATACTCATCTCGTTTGTTAGAGATAGCTCGCTTAAGTTGTTGCAACCCATATCGATAACGGGAAGCAACCGTGTTGAGAGAAATACCTAAAGATTCCGCTATTTCTTTGAAAGACTGTTCGCCCCAAATCTTAAGGACAATGACTTCTGAAAACTTGGGCGGAAGCTTCTTGAGCTGACCTTCGACGAGGTCCTTCAGCTCCTCCTCGCCGGCTTCACTATCGAACCAGGGATCTTGGACTGTTGTCATTTCTAGGGCGTCTTCCTCCATTTTTGCTTCTTCGCGGCGCACGCGGCGGTCATTGCGCCTTCCGAAGTCGATCGCAATGCGCCTAATCGTTGCATAGACGAAAGGTAGCCACCCTGCTTGCCCACCCACGAATTCTCCACTGGCTTCTTTTTTAGCCAGTTTGATGAGAGCTTCCTGGACAATGTCTTCAGCATCTTCGGCGTTGCGCGACTGTTGGCGAGCGAAGAGAAGAATGCGTGGCGCATACTCTCTCAACCAGTCCTCCCATTCGCGGACTCCTTCAGAGGTATTAGGCTCTTCTTGTGGTATGATGTCAGTCACTTGTATTCTCAGATGTGTGTTTTCAAGAGTGGAAGCGATTGTTAGAGACTTTTTTGTGTAATTAAATGAGAAAGTTCTTTT
>CAYNVM010000127.1:0-2459 GCA_964400645.1 uncultured Akkermansia sp.
ATGTCCGGACTGTCCTGAGACAGGATTGCGCCCCATGTTATCCGTACCATCCCGTCATGAGCAAGCGAAATATCCCCATTCTCTTAATGTTAGATAAGACTAACTAATAACCCTGTATTCTCATGTTGTGAACAAATGATTAAATTAAGGGCAAAATAGAGGGGTTATATCAGAACTTATCAAGGTTCTGAGAGAAAATAAGACGTTGCGTGAGGAAGGGGATGAAGAGACACGAACGTTTAGGCGAGAGGAGTTTCCGTGTATTGGAAAGCAAGCAAGCAGATGTCGTCTTCCTGGTCTGTTGTTGAAGAGAATTGAGCGGCGCCACGGAAGGCTTTTTTGACGAGTTCGTCAGGTTTTTGGGGCTGTTCAGCTTTGAGGTGATCGACCAGTCGATTTAGGCCAAATTCGCCACTGCTGCTATCATTGACGTTTCTGGCTTCAGTGAGACCATCGGTATAGAAAAGCAGTTGGTCACCATGTTGAAGTTCACAGCGTTGGCTTTGATAAATGCTCTTAGAGGTTAAACCTAAACCGCAATTCGTACGCTTTTGTTTGGGAGACTGGAGGATATCAATGTCACCGTTAGCGCGACAGAGGAGGGGAGCAGGGTGGCCCGCATTCACCAAATCACAGGTTTTTGCTTCAAGATCGATGTAAGCGTAAATGGCCGTGGCGAGCATCGCCAGGTTGGACATGGACAAGGTCTTTTCGAAGTCCTTATTGATTCTAGTGACGAAGGCTTCCGGCTGGTTCGACAGTTCCATGTGCTTCTCAATGAGGCCACGCAGGAACGAAGCGACGAGAGCGGCAGGGACGCCGTGACCCATGACATCGCAAATCATGGCACCCACTGCATTTTCACCGACGGGGAAGACGAGGAAGAGGTCGCCACTGACGCTGTTACAGGGGATGTAGTAATGGCCGAAGACGACCTCACGGTTCACCTGATTGTCTTGGTAGGAAAGGCGAGGAAGCCCATTAGGGAGCAGAGCCAACTGGATATCACGAGCCAGGTTTTGTTCCTTTTCCAGTTCATCAATTTTAGCCTGGAGAGAGAATTGGACCTTTTTGAGGCTTGTGATGTCACTGGAGATACCGATGAGACCCTTCACGATGCCATTGGAATCATACAAGGGGAACTTACTAATTTTGCCCCAGGTGACTTGGTCACCTTTTTTCCACTGCTCTTGATATTCAACATCAATCATGGGAACCCCAGAATCCATGATTTCTTGTTCTTTGAGCCGGTTTTCTTTAACAGAAGTTTCCGTGAAGAAAGCTTCGTCGCTTTGGCCGATGAGGTCAGAGGGGATTTCAATGCCCATCTTATTGGCCGTGGCTGCATTCGCCATGATAAAGCGAGATTCTCTGTTTTTAACGTAAATACTATTGGGGATGTGATCGAAAACAGAGCGGTAAAGTTCTCGTTCTTCAGAGGCACGTTGCTCGGCATGTTTGCGTCGAGTAATGTCCACAAAGACGCCCACGAGCGAGGTAGGCGTGCGCTTGTTATCGTATTTGGCGCGGCCATTGATGCGAATCCACATCCAGCCTTTCGAGTGGTGGTTGAGGATGCGGACTTCAAGGCGCAAGGGGACAATCGCATGGCCTTCCAGATAACGGCGGAGTTCGTTTTGGAAGAACGCCCGGTCTTCTTCGTGGATGACCAGATCTGATTCAGTGAAAATATTGGGAGCCTTTTCTTGACGGGTGTAGCCCATCATTTTGAGGCAGTGCTCCGTGTAGTGAATCTCTTGATGTTCAATGTCCCAGATATAGAATCCCTCTTCAGCAGCATTGAGAGCCATTTTAATCATGTCCCACGTGAAGATGTCTTTGGCTTTAGTAATGCTGTCAGGAGGAGTCATGGCACTTTTTTGATGACTAAATTTACACATTCTTACCTAAGTTTGACAAGATGTAATCACAGACACGTTGATTTTTCTTTTACGATTAATTAGAGTCCGCAATGTCCATGAGTGAGAAGCAATCTGTTCCTGTCCAATATGAATGCCAAGGGTGTGGAGCCTGTTGCCGTTGGGCAGGTGATGTCTGTGTGGAAGAGGATGAGGTTGATAAGATCGCCGCATTCTTGGGAATGGATCCTGGAATTTTCATCGATCAGTTCTGTCGATTGCGCGCCAACCGCCAGGGATTATCGCTGATTGATGCGCCTGATGGGGCGTGTATCATGTTGGAAAACAACCGGTGTCGCATTAACCCTGTGAAGCCAGAGCAGTGCCGACAGTTCCCGAATGGGTGGAATTTTCCTGGTTGGAGAGATCTCTGCAAAGCTAAACCTGTACCCGTTACGGGAGGGTCAGAGCAGGGGTAAGTTCTTTAATATCAAACTGAGATTTGTATGAACCCCAGCTCAGTTGCTTCCGTTGTCGATCAAATAGCCGCTTACTTCCCCAATTTGAAGTTATGGGGAGTGCTCGCTATCTTTGTGGCTA
>CAYNVM010000128.1:0-2298 GCA_964400645.1 uncultured Akkermansia sp.
TTTTATATGATAGTCGACCTCGTACCACGATGAACATGGTCTCAAGAAAACGTCGACCCCACGATCAAAGCGAGGATATGACCTTGGATTTCGTGGTGCATTGTGCTATATGTGCCACTGATGACAGAGAGTCTTCGCGACACTATTCTCCTGCTGATGGGAGATGCTTCTTATAAGCCTTTGGATCGTTCCGAGCTCGCTCGGCATCTCCATTTGGATTCCAAAGAGCGCGCTGCCATGCGTGCTACCTTGGCTCAGTTGGAAAAAGAAGGACAAATCATCCGCCTCAAAAAGAGCAAGTATGCCCTTCGCAAAGATCCCAACAATTTAGCCGTGGGTCGTATGAAGGTGTTGCGATCGGGCAAGTGCATTTTTATCCCTGATCCCGATGATCCTGTCTTCGGCCGACTATTCTCAGATCCTGACAGCAAGAACGAGATCGTCATTCAACCCCACCGTACCAATACAGCTCTCAACGGCGATAAGGTCGCCGTCCGACTGGAGCGCTCTCTGCCTAGGAATTGGAAGAAGTACCACAAGGGCAAACCTCAGCTCCACGAATGCGCTATCTCGGCTAGAGTCGAGAAGGTGCTAGAACGCAAGCAAAAGCTGTGGGTGGGTACCTATCGCCAGACAAAATCGGGTGGCAAAGTTCAAGGCGATGGCATCCAGTCGCCCGAATACATTGAGGTCTCCGCCAATCCAACCTTGTCCCCTGAACCAGGGCAACTGGTAACGGTGTTGCCCATCTCTTGGGGTGGCGCCCATACGCCTTCCAAAGGGAAACTGCTTGAAGTCCTCGGTTGGCCTGATGATGCCCATGTAGACATGCTGTCCGTCATCCGTAAGTATTCTCTCCCCACGGACTTCCCCGATGAGGTAGAAGCTGAGGTCAATGCCATCCCCGAAGAAATCCCTGCTGATGAGCTCGCACGTCGTGAGGATTGGACCAACCAGTGCATTGTCACCATTGATCCCGAAGGTGCTCGAGACTTTGACGATGCCATCCACGTACGAACCACTGATCAGGGTTGGGTCTTGGCGGTTCACATTGCCGACGTCTCGTACTATGTCCCCCAAAAAAGTTGCTTGGACAAAGAAGCCTGGGAAAGAGGTAACTCAACCTACCTCCCCGACCGAGTTTTGCCCATGCTTCCACATCGGCTCAGCGATGACCTGTGCAGTCTCAGATCAGGTGTTGTCCGACTCACTAAGGTCTGTGAAATGACCTATGACAAGCACGGAAAGCGTACCGGCACTCGCTTTGCCGACGCTTATATCTGCAACAAAAGCCAGCTCACCTACCCTGAAGCCTTCCGCATCATGCATGGTACAGCGGAGTCTGATCGAGATCGCATGATTCAAGAAGCGTGGAATTTGGCTCAAATTCTCCGAAACAAGCGCTTTGAGAACGGAGCGCTAGATCTGGAGATCCCCGAAGTCCGCGTCTTGCTCAATGCTGAAGGACGTTGCGTTTCTGTTGTGTCGGACACCTACGACGAAAGTCACCAGCTCATTGAGGAGTTCATGATTGCCGCCAATGAAGCGGTGGCGGAGGCTCTCAAGAACAATCAACTTCCTACCATCTACCGTGTCCACGAAGTCCCCGATGATGGGAAGCTGTCTGAATTTGCCGATCTATGTCGCCAATACCACCTGAATGTCCCTCCTGACCTCCAGGTCAAAGGTGCTCTTGGTGACGTTCTGGCTCAGATTAAGGGTCACACGGACGAGCAATTACTTCGTTTGGCTCTCCTCAAGAGTCTCATGCGTGCTCGTTACGATACGGCGCCGTTGGGTCACTATGGTCTCGCTCTCACGAACTATTGCCACTTTACGAGCCCCATCCGCCGCTACGCCGACCTCGTTGTTCACCGTTCTTTGTCACGTCTTCTGTCGAACGCCAGACCGCATCCCCAAGGAGCGGGCAAAGTTGAAGAGCTCCAAGCAACAGCCGATCACATTTCTGATACCGAACGCACCTCAGCAGAAGCTGAAAAGGAATCCAATATGATCAAACTGTTCGAATGGCTCGATGATCAAGCTCATTCGAAAACGCCTGAAGTCTTGCACGCTCTAATCACCGATGTCCGTCATTTTGGTCTTCTGATCGAAATCCCTCGTTTGCAAATCAAAGGCCTGATCCGCTCGGATGACTTGCCAAGTGGCCGTTGGTTCTACGAAGGCTTTGCTGATCGTTGGAGCAATACCAAAGGAACCTCGCTCTATCCTGGCTGCGCCATTGATGTCGTCCCCATTCGAGTCGATCGTGAAAAACAATGGGTGGATTTCTCAGCG
>CAYNVM010000129.1:0-2291 GCA_964400645.1 uncultured Akkermansia sp.
GTTAGTTTTTGAGTTGTTCTGGGGTGGCTTCTTGGACGTTGATCGTGGTCTTAGCGCCTTTAAGCCCAGAGGATTTAGTTTCAAGGGTAACGGTACCTTGTTCGCCACGTTTAGCGCGGACGATGACTTGAGCGAGGCCGTTGAAGGCTTTGATGCGAACGACATCGGCCTTAGATGTGTTATTCATCGTCGTGAAGTCCGTGGGGTCGCCGTTGCAAATAGCCACGATTTCGGCAGGGCCAGAGATCTTGATGGCGAGATCGTTTTTGGCGTTGGGGACAAAGATGTCGTTTTGGTCGCGGATAGCGATCGTGACGTAGGAGAGGTCACGAGCATCGCCGACGATCGTCTTGCGGTCAGGCTTGAGAGTGATCTTGGCGGCAGGACCAGAGGTGCGAACGACGTCAGTTGCCCATTCTTTGCCATCTTTCTTGGCGACAACCTTGAGTTCGCCAGGTTCGTAGACGACATCTTCCCAGACAAGGCGGAAGCGGTTCTTTTCTTGGCCGTCGATCTTGTCCTTATTCTTCTTGCGGACGCCGAGAGACTTGCCATTGAGGAAGAGTTCAGCTTCATCGCCACTGGTGTAGACGTGAACAGGGGTGACTTCGCCCTTGCGGTCAGGCCAGTTCCAGTGAGGAAGAATGTGAGCCATGGGGAGCTCAGGACGCCAATGGGCTTGGTAATTGTAGAAGCGGTCCTTCTTGAAGCCACAGAGGTCAACAATACCGAAGTATGAGCTACGGGAAGGAGCCTTGTCACCAAGCTTGGAGAGTTCCGCCATGATCTTTTCACGTTCAGGTCCGGCTGGGACGTTGAGCGCGTTGGTGGCGTCTAGGTTGTAAGGAGTAGGTTCGCCGAGGTAGTCGAAGCCCGTCCAGACGTATTCGCCAGCGACATTGGGGGCATCTTCTTGAGCGGCGAATTCGACGTCAGGGCGGTAAGCCCAACCTGGGGCGAAGAGGTCATAAGAGCTCACTTGGTACATGTAAGCGCCTTGGCCCTTGTTCCAGTCCTTGGGAACAGGGAAGAAATATTCGCCACGGGTACTGACGCAGGAAGCTGTTTCACTGGCGTAGAAAGGCTGGTTAGGTCTATCCTTGCTGAAGCCATTGTAGTCGTTGGGCTTGTAGTTGTAGCCGTAGACATCAAGGGTATCGCCGAAACCATTGCGAGCGGCGCCAGCGTTGTTACAGCCAGCGGTGACCAAGCGAGTGGGGTCTTCGCGGTGGAAGAGGTCGGTGAGGTTTTGGGAGACATCAAAGTCGTTGCTGATGCCTTGTTCAGGAACTTCGTTCCCCGAGCTCCAGATGATGATGGAAGGGTGATTGCGATCGCGGTGGACGAAGTTCACGAGGTCGCGTTCATGCCATTCCTCATAGTAATTGTGGTAGTCCTGACCCTTCTTGGCATTCTTCCACATGTCAAAGAGTTCTGCGATGACGAGGATGCCGTTTTTGTCGCAGAGTTCCAACATTTCAGGGGCGGGAGGGTTGTGCGTGGTGCGGATGGAGTTCACGCCGAAGTCCTTGAGAATTTGGATTTGGCGTTCATAGCCACGGGTGTTGACAGCGGTGCCGAGAGGCCCGAGGTCAGCGTGTTGGCAGACACCCTTGAGGTACGTCTTGTTACCGTTGAGGTAGAAGCCATCGGGCTTCCATTCGATAGAGCGGATACCGAAGGCAGTTTCCTTTTGGTCGACCTGCTTGCCATCAATGGTGATGGTGGTGCGCATGGTATACATGTGTGGGGATTGGGTGTCCCACAGAGCAGGATTTTTGACCTGAAGTTTGGAGGTCACCGTAGCAGATTCTCCAGCGGCGATGGGTTTGCCGTTGGTGGTCTTAGAGGCGACGACTTCGCCACTGCGGACGATTTCTTCCGTAACGACAGGAGTGACCGACTTAGAGGTGTTATTGAGAACCGTGGCATCGACAACGACCTGGGCTTCAGACTTAGAAACCTTAGGAGTCTTGACGAAGACTCCCCAGTTATCGATGTGGATGGGGTTAGACTTGGTGAGCCAGACGTGGCGGTAAATGCCACCACCTGGATACCAACGAGAAGAGTTGGGTGGGTTGTCAACGCGGACGGCGATGAGGTTCTTTTTACCAACCTTGAGGAAAGGAGTGATGTCGACGCGGAAGGAGCCGTAGCCGTACTTCCATTCGCCTGCTAGTTCGCCATTAACGTAAATCTTGGGGCGAGACATGACGCCGTCGAAGTCGAGGTAGAAGCGGTTGCCTTCGTCAGCAGAAGGAATGGGGAGAACCTTGCGGTACCAACCGATG
>CAYNVM010000130.1:0-2237 GCA_964400645.1 uncultured Akkermansia sp.
CCTGCGGAAGAGTACCACCAAGACTACCTCGACAAGAATCCGCAGGGGTATTGCCACATCTCGCCAGCAGTGATGAGCCAAGCGGCGCGAGCGGTGGACTCGGCCACGCATCGGTTTGCGAAGCCGACCGACGCCGAGTTGAGAGAAAAGCTGAGTGCCGAGCAATATGCGGTGACCCAAGAAGCGGCGACCGAAGCGCCCTTCCAGAACGAATACTACGCGACCAAAGAGCCCGGGATCTACGTCGACATCACCACCGGCGAGCCCCTGTTTTTGTCCTCCGACAAATTTGATTCGGGGTGTGGGTGGCCGAGTTTTAGTCGGCCGATACGGGAAGACTTGCTGAGCGAGATCCAAGACTTATCGCACGGGATGGTGCGGACAGAAGTGCGGAGTGCGCTCGGGAACGCGCATTTGGGACACGTGTTTGAGGATGGTCCCAAAGAGAGAGGAGGATTGCGCTATTGCATCAACAGCGCCTCCCTACGCTTTGTGCCGCTGAGTGCAATGGCGAACGAGGGGTATTCCGATTACATTCCCATGGTGGAAGCCGAGAAGAAACAACGATAGAGCGAGCTAGCACTTGACGTTAGGGCTTAGGTCGGGCATGGATAGCGTTATGGAAACGGAGATTCTGGAAGTTGATTCGCTGGAAGATAACCGCGCACTGTACGCCAAGGCGGCGGAAGTGTTGGCGGCAGGGAATCTCGTGGCATTGCCAACGGAGACCGTCTATGGGTTAGGAGCGGATGCGCTGAACCCGACGGCGGTGGCACGCGTGTTTGAAGTCAAAGAACGGCCCTCCTTTGATCCGTTGATCGTACACCTTTCATCCCCGAAGAATCTCGACCAAGTGGCCGTGGTTCCCGACGAACTCAAGGACTTGGTGCAGCGCTTGGCGGAAGAATTTTGGCCAGGCCCGCTGACGATGGTATTGCCGAGAGCATCCGTCGTGCCAGACATAGTGACGAGTGGCTTAGACACCGTGGCCGTGCGCGTCCCCTCACACCCCGTGATGCGCGGCACCGTGAAAGCCTTGGGACATCCGATTGCTGCCCCGAGCGCCAATCGATTTGGCCGCATTAGCCCCACCTCCGCCTCCGCCGTGATGAAAGAACTGGGCGGCAAGATCGAACTGATTTTGGATGCGGGCGCGTGCTCCGAAGGGTTGGAAAGCACGATTGTTCGCCCCGTTTTGGACGAGAAAGGGAAGCCCGCCGTGGAACTGCTTCGCGAAGGACCAGTGACGCGCGAACAATTCCGAGGGCTCGTGAAAGTGATTCGCAAGAAGCCAGCCAAGAAAGAAGTGGCCGACGAGAACGCCCCCGTGGCACCGGGCCAGCTGACGAGTCACTACGCCCCAGGCAAGCGCCTGATTCTCGTGTCCAAGGACGAAGAATTTCAGCCCGAAGACGGCGTGCGGTACGGATTGCTGTCCTACGAAGGCGACTCCGTGTTGGCGGATTCCTGCGACTGGGACAAAGTCGTGATCATGAGTCCCGGCAATGGGCGCTTGGCAGAAGCGGCCGTGCGGTTGTTTGCCCTGATGCGCCAGATGGACGAAGATCCCGAAATTGATGTGATCGTGGCCGAAGAACTTCCTGAGAACGGGATCGGAGCGGCCATGATGGACAGACTGCGCCGCGCCGCCGCCAAACGATAAGACCCCCTTTTTATGTCCGACAAAACTCTGTTTGAGAAGATCTACGATGGCGACATCCCGTCGACCATCGTGTACAAGGACGAGCTGTGTTGTTGCTTCAAGGACATCGATCCGCAAGCGCCAGTGCACCTCCTCCTGGTTCCACGCAAACCGATTGCGCGCATTGAACAGGCAACGGAAGACGACGCCAGTTTGTTGGCGCACCTGATGTTGACCGTGGGCAAGGTCGCTCGGCAAGAAGGGCTCGCAGAGAACGGCTTCCGCGTTGTGATCAACAATGGTCGCGATGCCGGGGAAGCGGTTCCGCACCTGCACTTGCACATACTGGGCGGTCGATCCCTGCAATGGCCTCCCGGTTAGACGTTGATTTCAGGTGATGCTGCGGCATCATGGAAACAAATCCCCTGCTGAGCACTTGAAGAGGAAGGCTCAGGCAGGGGATTTTGATTTAAGGGAGACAGGGGAGAACCTTGATTAACGGGAGGGCAAGATGTAAAGTAATAGCAATGGAACGTCTTACCATCGATTTAGAGACCTTGCCCGAGGAAGGCAAGCAGTTCACTGGCGAATTGGA
>CAYNVM010000131.1:0-2005 GCA_964400645.1 uncultured Akkermansia sp.
GCTTCTAAGGAATTCAGTGCAATAACTCAAATTAGGCTTGAGAGATCCATTCAGGACGCTACTCTCTGCTCTAGCAGAAACAATCTTTCACTATGGGTTCCCAAAACACTACCACAATTATGGAAACCGGTATCGCGGATTCCAATGCCGACGGCAACTTTGTGTTCACGACGTTGGATGCCGCGCTCAACTGGTTGCACCAGAACTCATTATGGCCAATGCCCATGGGGCTTTCATGCTGTGCTATTGAGCTCATGGCCACTGGCGCCTCTCGCTTTGACTTGGCTCGTTTCGGTTGTGAAGTTTTGCGTTTCTCCCCACGTCAGGCTGACGTCATGATCGTCGCCGGTACCGTTACTTATAAGATGGCTCTCGCTGTCCGCCGTATCTGGGACCAAATGCCTGAACCTAAGTGGTGCATCGCTATGGGCGCTTGCGCTTCTTCCGGCGGTATGTTCCGCTCTTACTCTGTCCTTCAGGGCATCGATAAACTCTTGCCTGTCGATGTCTATATCTCTGGCTGCCCTCCCCGCCCTGAAGCTTTGCTTGAATCTCTGCTGACCCTCCGCAAGAAGATCGCTACGGAAAAACCAACGAAGGAGCTCTTTGTCAAATCTGCCCCTAAGGCTGCTACTGCTCCCCAACCTGCTTCTCCTTCTTTCCCTCTTCAATAAATCTTCTACCTCTCCTGAGTCATGTCCAAGCCTAGTATCCAAGAATTGCAAGCCCAGCTTGCCGACAAAATCGTCGATCACTTTGGTTCACAAATCCTCCAGCGCATCGACTTCCGTGGCGATCAATCTCTGATTGTCCCTGCTCAGGCGATCGTTGAAATCATCCGTTGGACGCGCGACGTGCTCGGGTTCGACATGCTGGTCAATCTCTGCTCTGTCGATAACCTCGGCTCTGATCCTCGCTTCGAAGTCGTTTACACGCTCTCTCAAGCGGAAGTCGGCACGAATATCACGTTCCGTGTCCGCGTCAATGAAGACGAATCCGTCCCTTCCATCTCTAGCCTCTTCGCCGGCGCTAACTGGCAAGAACGCGAAATCTGGGACATGATGGGCATTCCTTTCTCCGATCACCCCGATCTTCGCCGCATCTTGATGTGGGAAGGCTATCCTTACCACCCTCTCCGCAAGGATTTCCCTGTCCAAGGGATTCCTACCGAACTCCCTGGCGTGGCTTTCACCGAAGCTGCCCCCATCGAAGGCGGTCCCTTCTCTGCAACTCCTAACTGCGGCGGCTCTAGCCAACAGCGCGAAGCTCGCTCTCGCCATAAGGAAGGCTGATTGACTGGCTTACGCCCTCTGCTCCCAGTGTTGCCGGGTGCCACACTTCTTTCTTGAACGTGTGCTCACCGCTCCGCTAAGCTCAGGGCTTCGCCTATGTGTCGCCGTCACCTACCCATGAGTAAGTACAAAACATTAGCCGCTTTTGTTTTGCTTGGGTTGATTGTGGCCGGTTGCCGGTCCACGGATAGACGCGATAGCTCTTGGAAGGAGCAATTGTCCGCTAATCTGGCGGTCTTGGGCGCCCAAAACTGGATCGTCATCGCTGAGGCGTCGTACCCAGCCTACACGGGCAATGGCGTGCGCACGATCGTGGCTGATGGCACGGCGGATGAAATCTTCTCGGAGGTTCTGAACACGATGGAGGCGGAGGGCCATGTCCAACCGCGCATCATGGTCTGCTCGGAATTGCGTAGCGTGGATGAGGATTACGCCCCGGGCGTCCGCAAGTTCCGCAATAATCTCTACAAGCTCCTGCCTGGCCGTCAGCACTTTGAGTTGCCTAGCCGCATCATCAACGGCCAGGTCGAGAACGCCGCTCAGAAGTTTAATCTCCTCGTCATTAAGACGAAGACTCATCTGCCTTACTCGAATATCTTCATCACGCTCGATTCTGGCTACTGGAATTCCGAATCCGAAACGAATCTGCGTTCGAAGCTTGAGGGCAATCTGCAGCCGATTCACATTCACACGGAGGAACCTCCTGCGATTGA
>CAYNVM010000132.1:0-1988 GCA_964400645.1 uncultured Akkermansia sp.
AACTTTGTATAACAATGGATATAATTTTGCTATTAGTGGGAGCTTGGTGGCTCTCAGGTGTGCTTGGATGCCGTAAACGCAAGCCCAAACGTCGTAAATCTTCAATTTGGAAGCCTGATTTGGATGTCTATGACTGGGAACAGCATCAAAAATCGAATAGAAGATAAGGTTTGTCTACGTTGGAATGCAGCAATCTACCGCACATCTCTCGATATACGGCAGACGCAACTGTTATGCCTAAATGTTAGCGGCCTCGGCCTACGCTTTTGAAGGGAACTTCTTCAACAGGCTCTAATGATAGGTCTCCATTCTGCTTTACGAACACCGGTTCTGATAGGTCACCATCGCAGTCCAAATCCCCGAAGTCAGGGTAAACCTCCTGACTACCAACAGATTTTTGATAATCATTGATGTAGTCTTGGACGAGGTCAATACGATGAGTAATCATTGATGTTGCCTTCTTTACATCCTGCAATGTGGTCTTGATATATTCAGGCGATTCCTGAAGACTGTCGAGCCATGCTTTGAGGTACGAAGCTGAGTCGGCCTTAACGTTTTTAGCAACTCCAAATCGTGAACCAACCAATGCCGCACTAAGTTCGGCAACGAGTTCTTCACGTGCGTAGTCAGCTGAGCCAAAGGTGCTTGGCTTTAGGCGGTTGAGACGACTCTCGGCACCTGTGCTGTGAGCCATCTCATGCCACGCTGTGCCGTAGAACGATTGACCGTCAACGAATTGAGACTTCTCAGGAAGCACGATTTCATCACGTGACGGAGAATAGTAAGCCTGGTCTTGATGCTCAAGCTTAATGGGACAATGCCAGAGATTGTTCTTAATCATCTGGTCCATTGCCGGAAACGAGAATTTCTCGCCATCGAGTGTAGCCGGTCGAGAGATTTCGTTTTCGGCCTCAAGCTTGGCATACATCTCCGGACGTGCCTCCTTCATGTTGGTCTGCTGCACATTGAACACTTGGAAAACCTGTGTTTTAGGATAGACGATGTACTTCGACTTCTCTTCATCAGGGAGCTGCTTGTAATCCTCAAAAGGAATTTTCTCCTTAGTCTCCTTATCCACAACGGTATAGGTGTTAATGAACACGGGAAACGCTTTCTCACCTTTGTTGACTGATACAGTGGGCAATTTCTCGCCATTCGCATCAGTCAGAGGCTTGTTGTTCTTGTCGTAGTTCAAGCCGATGACGCGGTTGAACGTGCAAAAGATTGGCAACTTGTAGCCGTTGTTCTCGCAATGGAGCATCAAGCCAAGAGCATTGCTGCCATTATATTCCCTGCCATTTAGGTTGCGTGGCCAGCGCATCGAGCCTTCGGTAAACCAAGGCTTTTCCCAGTCAGTCTGAATATCCTTGATTTTCTTAATCATCAAATCGGCGAATTTATCAAGAGCTTTCGATTCTGCCGATTGGCCGTCTTTGTTGAATGAGCGTTTGTAGTATGACATAGTTAGAACGGTAATTCTTCTTTGGGGTTAGCGGGTGCGAACGGCATACGTTCCCACTCTTTGACTTCGTCCATCATGCAGTCGAGGCAGAGGCGACCTTGGTAAGCGGTGATGCTGAGCTTGCCTTTGACGTGGATTTTGGCTTTGGTTTTGAGGAAGGTCTCGCGTGTGTAGTTGAACTTCACGAATCGTACCCATGTGTACTCGAAGTTGTCACGGATTTTCTCTGCGGAGTAAGCTGAGAATGACACATAGTCATTGCCTTTCTTGTCCTTCTTTTCGTCGATGACATTGCCGATGGTGCCCTTGAACTCAAGAACACCTTCTATGCCGTTCTTCTCTGTTTCAGGATTGTACCTGATGCTGTCGGCGAGGAAGTTGAGATAGAGATTGTCGCCTGCCTTCTTGAAAGTCAGCGTGCCAACGGCTTCGATTCGTGCACCTTCAGGATACTGGGCAAGTTCTGCTTCCGTGCCGTATTTGTTGACCGAAACGAATACCTCCTTGCCGGGCATATTGTTGCGCG
>CAYNVM010000133.1:0-1887 GCA_964400645.1 uncultured Akkermansia sp.
TGGCGGCCCCGACGGGAATCGAACCCATATTTACCCTTTAGGAGAGGGTCGTTCTATCCATTGAACTACGAGGCCAACGCAGGGGAGACTATAGGGGAAGCATCGGAGAGTGACAAGACGGGATTTTGTCCATGTCTGGGATAGAGCAAATATATCACCTCGGGTGGTTGATTTCTTTTGACTGGAGATGGTGTTCATGGGAACAAATGGAGTAATGAGATATTCGTTGCTGATGTCAGCGGTCTTAGCAGTGACTGCTCTCGCCCAAGAAGTTCAAGTTCAGGAAGAGGAATCGCCTCAGCCTGGCGCGACCTCTGTATCGGCGACATCACCAACGACAACCGTTCCCAGTCAGACGCTACGCCTACCTATTCCCGCCGAATCAGGGATGATCTTTAAGCAACAGATGTCCCCAGACAGCCCTGAACGAGCCGTCCAAGATTACATCAACAGCTTGGCTAGCACTCCCGACGGAACAAGTACCCTACCCCAAGGCGCCACCGTCTCGCCTTACGTCAAACCGAAGAAGCGAGATGAAATCCAAGCGCGCCTTGGCCATTACATCCAACTGCTAGAAGCACCAGGAAGTCGCGCCATCGTCGATGCCGAAATCCTGCCTGCCGAGTACTCTGATCAATTCAAAGAACTGGCCACGGTCAGCGTCTTGCTTCACCAGCGCGACGACGAGCTCCAGTACGCCATCCTTCCCTTCGCTGTCATCAAACGAGACGGCCATTGGCTCGTCAGCCTCACTCCAGCTTCCTTCGACAATGCCGGGTTGCCCTACGAAGTCCCCCTTCGGAACGCCGCCAAGGAGTTAGAAAAAGTCGGACGGGCTCATGCAAGCGAGCGAGCGGCGCAGCGCCTTAATGCCTCCCTCAAAAGCATGGCCGAGCAAGTCCGCATGAAGCGAGAAAGCTATGCCAACCTAAGCTATGAGGAGCTCCAAAGCGCCCTCTACGAAGCCGCTGAAGCCAAGGATACCCTCACGTTGGCCTCTCTCCTCTGGCCCTGCTTCGCAGCCGACCGTCCCATCATCGACAAAACCGACGAGCAACGCTTGGCGCTCACCTTGGCGCATCTGCGACGTTTCTCTCGCTCGCCCATGAAGCTTTCCGGAATCCAGCTACCCTTACTCTGCGACCCAGGCGTTGCACTGTTCCCCTTGCCTCAGGAGGAAAACAACAACACGCCCATCTACCCCATCGGAGGCTTCAGCTTTGAAACCTACTCATTGCGTAGCTTCCCCTCAGGAGCAGGTTTCTTCAAAATAGGCTTCTTCCCCGTCACGGGTTCCGATGGTTTGCCTGCTCTGGGCTTTTACTCGCGCTATCCCTTGCAAGTGGAGAAAACTCAGTGGGATGCCGACCTCATCGAGGCCTTCTACCGTGTCCACCCTCAGGCTCTCTTTGAATCTGCTGAGGAAGGGGCGACTCAGGTCCTCCAATGGCTCGTGGACGGCAATGCCGCCGAGCTCATGCGCCACATGAGTCCCCAAGCCTTCAGCTCTGAAGAGTCAGCGCGCACCAATGCCGTCTTCCTCCGCGTCTTGATGATTTCCGCCCAGAAGCACCTGCGCACCCAAAGAGTCGATCTTTCCTCCCCCAATTCGTGGCTTCTCTTCAATCCGCATTCTCCTCGTCCCACAGAAGCTTCGCTCACGCCGTCTCCTAATGGGCAATCGGTCATTGTTACTGCCACCTCACCCAACGAATACGCCATCAACCAGCAAATTGCCTTCGAACTCAAACACACGGATTCTCCTCAGCCAGGGTGGTTTCTGAATTACTCAGGTCCCTCCATCAGTGAGGAAAAAGGCTCATGCCCCTCATGGAACGTTGATGGCTCCTCCAAGGCACTCGATGTCGACTTGCAGATGATGCCCAC
>CAYNVM010000134.1:0-1632 GCA_964400645.1 uncultured Akkermansia sp.
CACATCGGGGGTTCACTCTCGTTGAATTGATGGCCGCCATGGCTATCACGAGTATCCTGATCCTCATCATCGTCGCCCTGACGTCTCGTGGCGTCGATATCTGGCGCAGTACCGTGAACGATGTCCGCACGACATCCCTGGCACGTGGCGCTCTGGAAACGATGGCCAAGGACTTTGAAAGTATGCAGATCCGTGGGGGCAACAGCTTTGAATGGCTGTCCGCCATGCGCGATGAAGAACTCCAAACCAAGACCCTCAACATGGGTCCTGATGGCGCTAAGTTCTCCAACGCCGCTCGCTTGGTCTTCTTCACCATCGCCGCTGACCGCAATGTCGCCATCGAAAGTGGTGACGCTCGCAGCTACCGTGAAACCATGGGCTCACGCCGCCAAACCGCTGGCGAAGTCTCCTGCGTCGGATACAAGCTCTCTTACCGCGACCAGATCCTCAACCGCGACGCTGACGAATCTAGCCTCGGTTTCCCTGTGTACGCTCTGTACCGCAACGTCGTTCCTCCTTACAGAACCTACGACGACATCCTCGGCTCCATCGACTTGGATCAGTCCTATTCCAAGTATGAAAGCGATGAAACTCGCCCGTCCAATTTCTTGGCTGAAAACATTGTCGAACTGACGCTCATCTTTGAAATCGAGTACAAGGAACGCAATGAATCCGGCAACAAGAATGCCGCCGCTTGGGTAGACATCCGCCAAGTTCCCATCATCGCCACGGGGATTGCTCGCTCGGGCTCCTACCGCGAATTAGGGATCTACGGCGACCACATCGACGCCAAGAAGGTCGGTAGCCGTGATGACCAGGTCGTGTACGGAACCGTCAAGGCCGTGACCATTGATATGACCGTGGTGACGGATGAAGGCATGGTTCTTGTCGACCAACTCCGCCAAGGCAGAAACAAAAACAACTTCCCGAGACCTGAAACCTTCTTCTCGAAGTACACGCGTTCGTTCTGCCAGCGCATTGAGATTCCCAAAGCCAACTGATAGACCGATGTCCACGACATCATCTCCATTTTCTTCAACTCCCGAGGGACAAGGCTACCTTGTCCCTCATCTCATTCTCTGGCGCGATCCCATCGCTCGCACGGGCGTGGAATGTATGGCCGCTGATGAAGTACTCCTCCGCTGGGGGAAGGACTCCGTCCTGCGCGCCTACCGCTGGAAAGAACCAACCGTCACCTTTGGCTACTTCGACCACCCAGAAGAAGCCCAACGCATTTTCCCAGATCCTGGCATCCACTACGTGCGACGCTGGACGGGCGGCGGCATCGTCGATCACCGCCACGATTTCCCCTTCACCCTGGCCATGCGCCTGGACGATCTGGGCGAACGCTTCCCCAGTGCCTACCTGTACCAAGTCATCCACGGGGCCTTGGCCAAAGTCCTCATCGACTTCTGTGGCATCGATTGTCGCTTGCTAGGTGCCGATGCCCCTAATGGTGGCCGTGCCTGCTTTGCTAGCCCCGTGACGAGCGATATCGTTCTGCCAGACCAACGCAAGGTTGCCGGGGGAGGACAACGCCGCACCCAATACGGCATCCTTCACCAAGGCAGCATCCAAAACTGCACCATGAAGCCCGACTGGGATCTGCAACTCGCCCAACTCCTCGCGCCT
>CAYNVM010000135.1:0-1528 GCA_964400645.1 uncultured Akkermansia sp.
TATGCACCCATGCAATTTTTTTAGAGTGCTTATTGGATGAATGGGCAAGGAGTTTTGTGACGAATCCTTCTACAAAAGCGATCTCGACATCGTGGTTTTTGGGGATCCATATCCGATAGACCCAGGAGAGGGGCAGAAGTTTGTAGATGAGACGATAAAGGAGCTGATATTTGAGTTTCTTGAGGGAGGAAAGCTTTTCAGGATTAGGCAGAAGAGGGAGGTAGTGATCAGCGTGAGCTTTGACCGCTTGAGCATGAACTCCGCAATCTACGATGGGACAAACGGTGACTTCGAAACGATCCTTATCGAGCAACTGAACGATCGTCGAAAGCACTTTTTCAGCGCCTCCGCCAGAAAGGGATTCAATCAGAAACAGAACTTTCCTCTTCATAGGAAAAATCAAACTCGAGAGCTTATAACATCAATCACGCGTTGCACGTCATCATTGCTGAGGCAGGGGCCGGAGGGGAGGCAGAGGCCTTGGGCGAAGCGTTGTTCGGAGAGGCCGTTGCCATAGAAGGGGAAGTTGGCACAGGTGGGTTGGAGGTGCATGGGCTTCCAGAGGGGGCGGCTTTCGATATTGGCGTCGTTGAGGCGACGTGAGAGTTCGTTGCGGTCGCATCCGTATTGGTCAGGATTGACGAGGATGGTGGTGAGCCAGAAGTTGGAGTCGTATCCTGGGGCAGGTGCTTCTTGGACTTGGATGCCCGTTACCGAGGAGAGAGCCTTGGAGTAGAGAGCGTGGATTTCGCGACGGCGAGCGATGAAGTCGTTGACGGCGGTGAGTTGGCCACGACCGATGCCTGCGCAGATGTTGCTGAGGCGGTAATTGTAGCCGATGTGCGTGTGCCAGTATTCGTTGAGTGGGTTGGCATCGCGAGCTTGGGTGGCGTAGAATTTGACGCGAGAGGCGGCTTCAGCGGTTGGGCAGATCAGGGCGCCGCCGCCTGACGTGGTGATCATTTTATTGCCATTGAAGGAAAGGGCTCCGTAGGCACCAAAGGTTCCGCATTTGCGTCCTTGGAATTCTGAGCCCAGGGCTTCGCAGGCGTCTTCTAGGACGGGAATGCCATATTTATTGGCGACAGCCATGATGCGGTCGATTTGAGCAGGCATTCCGTAGAGGTAGACGGGGATGATGGCTTTGGGCAGTTTGCCGGTCTTTTGGAGGCGGTCGGCAATGGCTTGATCCAACAGGTCTGGATCCATGTCCCAGGTGGTGGGATCGCTGTCGACCAGAACTGGGGTGGCTCCCAAGTAGGTGACGGGGTTGACAGAGGCGGCAAAGGTGAAGCTTTGGCAGATGACTTCGTCACCAGGCTGGACGCCGAGCATCACGAGCCCGAGGTGCAGAGCTGCCGTCCCTGAGCTCAGTGCGACGACGTGTTCTGCGCCGAGGAAGTCGCCGAGTTCGCGTTCAAAGCCGTCGACATTGGGGCCAAGAGGGACGACCCAGTTGGTGTCAAAAGCTTCTTGGATGAAAGCTTGTTCTCTGCCTGTCATTTTGGCGAGAGATAACCAGATGCGT
>CAYNVM010000136.1:0-1512 GCA_964400645.1 uncultured Akkermansia sp.
TGGTTTGACTGAATTTGATGGGCGTGGGAATGGCGTTAGTGATTTGTGTCGAATTTGTTGTGATAAAAACAGTTTTTTCAGGAAAAATGTAATTCCTTAAGTTATTGAACGTGTGTTGAGTGTGGATTAAAATAGAGCAAGTTATCAATCATTAACCAGACGATGAATCATTCGTTATTAGCACTCAGCGTTGTGACCCTATTGGGTGGTGTTCTGACTTCATGTTGTGACAATAAGCCCTTTGAGGTGGTGTCCGCATTTGAAGAAAAATCCATTGCCATGGCTCCTTTTGGCGATTCTGACATTAAGGGATTGTTCCGATCGGCCGGGTGGCGTGTCAATGTGAAGGATGCCAATATGGCTATCCTGAAGATGCGTGGTGGCCAATTGGTCCAGAAGAATGGGACGAGTCGCTACACCTTGGATTCCATTGTGACGACGGAGACGGTGTTTAATCCATTCACGGGCTTAAATGACCGCATTAGCCACCGCTACATCACCATTTACGACAGCCGTTCGGGCTATGAGATCCTTTCATCAAGGAAGATGGATACGTCCTGTGAACTGTCGAAGCTCTCGACGACTCTTCAAGCCTATACCCTACCGACAGCTCGGTAACGCATAGGGGGAGTATTGCGCCATCAGAAAACAAAACGACAAGAATAACGACGCGTCGGCGAGGTGACTGCATGGGGGTGCGGTCACCTCGTTTTGTCGGTGGTTTAGGAGTGAAATCAGCTTTACTCAGAGGGAGGGGTAGAGTATAAAGAGTATTGATTCCACAGGAGGGATTCTAGCAGGACAAGCACTGCTTTCTGGCGATCAGAGAGCTAGTGGCTTGAGGGAACGATAAGATAAACCTTAACCAGCAGATCCGATCATGAACTCACATAAACGATGGATAGCATGTTGTTCCTTGGCATTGGCTACCATGGGAGGAACGTCAGCCGTTATGGCAGAAGGGACCGCACCTTCTCCAGCATCACCAACTGTAGCCCCGGCACCACCTGCTCAGGCAGCAACGCCTGAGTTGACGGAATTCCAAAAGCATAGGAAGGCCGTGGAGGAGTATCTGGTTTCCATTGTGCTGAAGTTTATGAGGCAAGAATTGAACTTGCCCTTGGGCGTGAGGTGGAGTGATACGCATCGCCCCGAAGTGTTGCAGGGGCAGATTAACGTGCTCGAAACCCTCAATTTGGACACTGTCCCGAAGGATCTGAAATTGGTGGTGATCAAGCGTTTGTCGAAGACGCAGGAGTTGTTGTCAGCTGTGGAGAGTGAGGCGGATCCGATGACCATCTCTCGTTTGATGAAGGAGCTGACGGCGATTGAGGATCAGTCGCGCGCTATTTTGCGTCACTATGAATATCCGCCCGATAAGGTGGGACAGCTGCTGAAGGAACGCACGTTGCTGTGGACTCGTTTGGCCAATGTGCGCCCTACCGTGCTCAAGGAATTGGGCTTTAGCGATAGTAATCCTCCCAAAACGGCGGATGACCGCGAACGCGTCTA